>SDNM01000145.1 GCA_004524385.1 Promethearchaeota archaeon | reverse complement strand
ATATAGATAATAATAAAATTAGGGCATTTTTAATGATTAATTTAAAATTTTCTTTCTCCGATTCTTTTAAAATTTTCATTAGTTCTATAATTTTATGGCATTCCCATATAAATCTATTAATATTATCATTTAAAATATCAAATGCCTGTTCCATAATTTCAGAATAAAAGATAACTTCCCAATCCATAAAAATGCCCTAAAATCCTTAACCCTTCTACTTTTATGTATAATAAAATTATATTATACAATACTATTAAAAAAGCTTAAAAAAACCTTATTATGTTCTTTTATTACGAAAAAAGAATATTTTATAGAGTAATATAAGCAATGGAAATTGACCCCAAGTAAATTATTTGTAGCACAAACAACATAAAATTTTACTTTGTTATTTATAAATAAAATCTGCGTTTTTTAGATTATGATAAGGCAGAGTAATATGAATAAATTTTTGTGTGTGGAATTATTAAATTTGTATTGTGTAATCTGGATAATACATTATTCTATATTATGAATTTTATTTGTATTACTTAGATCTTACTGCAAGGGTCATAATTGAATATATCAAGATGACTCTCAGAAAATATATAAAAATAAAAATTAGGTGGTGTTTGTTATTTCGATGTACAGAAGTTTTTTACTAAAAAATAATTTTTGGGCCAAGAAAGGTAATGAAAAGAATCCAAACTCAGAAAAAGTATTCATTAAACATGATGAGTTAGGGGGCGTTTATGCAATTATTCAAACAGGTGAAAAAAAAGGAGTTAAAATTATTGTGGATGGGACAGAACAATTTTTCAATAATTTTGATAAACTTGATACGTTTTTGAATAATCTAAAACAAAGACAAGATAATTTCGTTAAAATTTTAAAGAGAAGAAGTATTTCGCAACGGCTCAGAATGTTAGACATTTAAAAGGTTTTTTTTTCCTTATTAAATTGAAAGAATAAAGATGAACCATTCCTTCAGCGATGGATGGAGGTCAATAGATTTACCGTAGGATCCATGTCAATTATTTTCTTTGATTAGATTTAGTTTTTCTTAAGATTTCTGCTCGCTCATCTAAAATTTTTTTAATTGCTTTCTTATCTTCACCATACCATCTCAAAGATAAAAACCACAACAATATTCCTGGAATTATTAAAAGAGAAACTATTACAACGGTTAATTGATAATTTAAACTTGTTATAGTTAAAAGAATTCCGACAATCAGAGGTCCTGCGCCAAAACCGAAATTTTCTAATAGTTGATTCCAGGAAGTAATTTTCCCTTGGGCTTCAGGAAGATTGATATCTTGGAGAAGAGGTGCTTGATTAACAAGATATAGGGATGATATTATGCTCGAAGTAAATAATAACGCCCCCCAAATCCATATCATTGGTATCGAGAATAAGAATGGAATATCCTGTCCTTGTTCTACTGTTAAATGTGGCAAAGGAATAAAAAACAGAAGAACAAAAGTAATAACATCCACGCTAAGAGCTATAATTATAAAGTAAATTCTACTAATAGGATGGTTTTTAGCAACTTTATCCGATAAATTAGCAAGAAATAATTGGCCAATTAATCCCCCAGTTAAACCAAATACAATCATAAAAAGACCGGTAAAAACGGGAGAAAGATTATGTGGTTCAGTTTGAATATAAGGTAAAATTAATAAATATAGGCTTCCCATAAGAATATTTGTTGAAATACCTTCAATTAGCGCAACAACATTAGTTTTACTTAACATGGTTTTTTTCATCATTTTACGATCAATTTGGAAATCATATTCAATAGAATCATCTTTAAGAAGCTCATTAAGTTCTTCTTCTTGGCTTCCTCTTTTAGGCTCTTTAATATGAATAAAAAAGAAAAAACCAGCAACTAAAATCGACAACCCAATCCACCAGAAATAAAGCCTCCAATATCCATATTGAACAAAAGCAGAAGCTATTAAAAACCCAAATGTAGTAAATAAACCCATTATAATCCCCAGAATCCCAAAAAAGCGGGAACGATAATCCTTTGGAACGATATCGTTTGAGAGGGAAACGATAGAAGGCCAAGAACCTCCAGTAAAAAAAGCAAAAATAATGATATATAATAAGAAATACCACCATGTTTCCATACCTTTCCCCTCATCCACAAATCCAATCAAGAACATACTAATTCCTCTAAAAATCGAAATTGCAAAAATTATCTTAGTTCTTCTAAATTTATCGATATAGAATCCAAAAAAAATCCCTGCCGCTGCCGATACCCAAAATAATACAGTAATTAAAATTCCCATTTCTAGCGCATGATATGGATCATTGGGCCATATTATAAATGATAATGGGACAACAAGAACAATTAATCCTCCAAAAGCTAAACTTTGAAAACCACCTAAGAGGAACAATGACCAAAAGTGACGATTTATAGAAAATTTTGACTCATTTGTTATTAGAAAGCACCTTTTATTTATGGAGAATTTTTTTATCGTGTTTTGAAAATGAGATCTAAGATTTTAATATAATGAAATAACAATTCTGTACTTTTGTCTACTGAAATTGCCAATGCAATTTTCTGTTATTAAATTTTTACGCAAATTTTAATAGAATTCTGAACGTTTTTAGTGATAATATTTATAAAAAAGGATATGAACTACGGAATCTTTCATTTTATAAGCTTTTTTCATATTTTTTTCATTAATATTATTAATACTTTATTACTTCGGATTATCTTTTTATATAACATTATAATTTTTCTTATAAATACATATTTGATTAAAAGATATATCTTGCTATAGAGTGGTAGAACATTCTTAGATTTGAAAATGACTGATCAAAAAATAATTAAAAAATTACGGGAACGCTCGTTTCGTGGAGTAATTTTTGATTTTGATGGAACACTGTTGGATGTTATGGAACCGCTAAAAAAATCAATTGAAGAAGTTTACACGGAAAAGAACATCCAAACAGACATGGAACTTACAATACAAGAAATCGGAACTACATTGGAATCAATCCAAGGATATCCTATACCTAAAATACTACTACAATCATATGAAATTTTCAAGGCCATCTCTAGTTTGAGCCATTTAAGATATCTCAAAAAATTGCGTATTGCAATGAAAATCTTTGGAAAATACCAGGAATATTCAAAAGAAGCATCGATATTTCCTGGCTCAAAAGAACTAATTTCTTTTCTTAAAAAAGATTGCGTTCTTTTTATTGTATCTCACAATCAAACAAGAAGTGTTATAGAATCAATAGAAAAGGAGGGTCTTGAAAAATATTTTGAAGATTTTTATGGGGCCGATAAACTTCCAGCTCTAAAACCACACCCAGATGCTTTCCTCCCTGTTTTAGAGAAATATAAAAAAATTAAAGGATCTGAGTGGTTAATATTTGGAGATATGCCCACTGATATTGAAGCTGGTAAAGAAGCTGGATTATGTACTGTAGGAATAGCAAGTGGGATTAGTAAAAAAGAAGTCTTAGCTGAGTTCCGGCCAGATTTATTGGTCAATTCAATAACAGAATTATTAGAGCTCCTTGGTATTAAAAATGATCGTATTTCAAATTCTAATGTTCAAAAATCATTAAAAATTAAATCTTAAGATAAGAGGTTAAGAAAAATGGAAATTCCTAAAACTGATTTAAAAGAAGAACAAAAACAAATAAAAAAAGAAAAAGTAAATTTGGAAATTGAAGAGAAAGATCAAGATTTATATGAGAAACCTCATGAAAAATTGCTATATAAAATATTAAAATATAATCCTATCGATTATATAAATAATATATTACGTTCTATCTGCGATAAGTTCACAATACAAGATGAAGTTGACGAATTCCAATGGTGGCTTGCTTATGCTTTTTGGTGTAAATCATCGATGCGTCTCTTCTGGAACTATCGCACAGAAGGTCCCGTGGCTCCCGAGCATGGTGGTGCGGTAATAGTATCAAATCATAATTCTCATTTAGATCCATTCTTCGTTGGTGGATCAGTCAATAGACCAATTAGATGGATGTCTAAAAAAGAAAATTTTAAAACACCTATAGTAACTACTCTTTTCAAAAATTTAGGCGCTTTCGAGCTTGATCGTGATAATCCAGATGAGGGGATGGATATGGCGAGGGATTTACTTAAAGATGGACAGTATGTAGGCATATTCCCTGAAGGAACTCGAGCTGAGAACGGAGAGATGGGAGAGTTTCGTACGGGAGCAGTTAGACTTGCAATTGAAACGGGAGTACCAATAATCCCATGCGTAGTTTTAGGATCTCGCAATGCACTTCCAAAAGGCAAGTTAGTGATGAGACCAACTAAAGTAACTTGTCGGCGCGGAGAACCAATTTATTATGAGGATTATTATGGAAAGGACATATCTTATCCCGAAATCAAAAGACTAACTGAGGATTTACGAGAGATTATAATCGACTTATATGAAGGCAATGATGAGGAATCAAAAGAATTATCGATTGGATATCCTAAAGATATGGAAGATAAACCCAAATCAAGTGGATTTAAAGGAATCCTTAAAAATATACAACATCATATTTTATGGAGTGTCGATGATTTTTGGTATGCACTTCTTAAAAGTCTAGATATGATCGGAGCACGAGACGCATTTACAAAACCAATATATGGCTTGACAGGCGTGTTATTAACTGCTTATACTGATTTAATTAATCCAATTAAAGTCATAGATTTTGATAAACATATACCTGAAGAAGGTGGAGCGCTTATTGCATGTGGTCATAGCTCAGAGTGGGATGTATTAATGCTTCCTTTAGCCATATGGCAAAATGGAAGTCGCCAATTATATCAGATGGCAAAAGAATCTTTATTCAAAATACCAATCGTAAACGCTTGGGTAAGAACACATCACGCCTTTCCATTAAGAAGAGGAGAACATGATATAAGCTCATATAATACTGGCAAAGATCGATTAGGAGAGGGTCAGCTTGTTGTTGTTTATCCTGAGGGAACAACTAATCAAGGAGGGGGAGAACTCTTAGAAGGTCATACTGGAACAATTCGCT
>SDNM01000144.1 GCA_004524385.1 Promethearchaeota archaeon | reverse complement strand
TTTTCTATATAATTTGTAGAGTTCGATTGAAGATAAGATATTTTGAAATATGTTGTTTATATCGTGTGTGAATAAATCTTTATAGAGACTACTACTATTATACGCTTCTCGATACTTTAGTTCTGATTGTTTTAATTTGCGCTCCATTTTCCTTTGTTCCGTGACTTCAGTTGTAACTTCAACCCCAGCTATCAAATTTCCTCTTTCATCTTGAATAGGAATTCCTTGGACAATCCAAACCCTTCCATCCGGTGTTATCATCTCATTTCTCTCAGGCTTTTTTGTTTTAAACGATTTTTCAACTGGACAATTTTCACATACAGTAACACTATTATTCCAAATTTCATGGCATTTATATCCTATTAATTCTTCTGGAACTTTATTAACTGAATCACATGCAGCCTTATTAAGATATATAATGGTATGATCTAAATCTTGATAGACAATATGCTCCTTGATATTCTCTAAGATAATTGATTTTTCTTGTTCCTCCTTTTTTATTATTTCCTCTGCTTTTTTATTATTAGTGATATCTTCAGTTTGAACTAAAACTAAATCAGGGGATATAATATTAAATATAAGAGCTAAATATTTTTCCTCTCCCGTCGTTATGTATTTATATTCCATCTCTTTAGAGATATTCATTTGTGCATTAGCACAATTAAATAATTCATTCAAAATGTGTGGTTGATCCTTATATAATTCTGTAGCTTTTCTTCCAACGTAATCCTTTATTCTTCCTTCAGTAATTTCTTCGGTAGCATTATTATAATCAATTAGAATTAGATCGTCATCAAATTTACGCCATATATAAATTTGGTTAGAAATGGATTTGTAAATTTTTTTATATAATTCATCATTTATTTCTAATTTATTATCCTTTTCGCTCAAAATATCGAATTTTACCAATTGTTTTACAAAAATAGAATAAATTGTTAATTTCAAATTACTATACGATAAAGCAATATTTATTCTTTTTTATTTTCATGCAATAATCTCTTAAAAAATAAGAGGGGAAAAAATAAATTCTATCAAATCTTAATATGTTTATTATTTTGAGATGATGGAATATGAATCAATTAGGACCCAAAAAGGATAAGTATGATAAGATTTTATTAATGTATTCAGGAGGATTAGAATATATACAATTTATGTATATATGATCAAACACTTCCTGCATGATTAAATGGCTTCAAGAAACATATAGCGCTAAAATCTATACATTTACAGCTGATTTAGGTCAAGAGTTTGCTGATCCAACAAGGTTTAAAGAAATCGAAGAAAAAGCATATAAATTAGGTGCTGTAAAACATTACACAGTAGATTTAAAAGAAAAATTTGTAAAAGACTATGTTTTTCCTACAATTAAAGCCAATGGGTTATATCAAGGGATATATCCGTTAAGCACTGCCGTAGGGAGACCTTTAATTGCAATAGAAGCTATTAAAATTGCTAAAAAGGAAGGAATTTCCGTAGTAGCACATGGGTGTACTGGGAAAGGAAACGATCAGATTAGAATTAATATTACAGCAAATGCGTACGCTCCAGAAATCGAAGTATTACAACCCTTAATTGAATGGAATATGGGGCGAGATGAGGAAGTCAAATACGCAGAAAGACATGGTATTCCAGTCAATAAGTATAAGAAATACAGCATTGATGAGAATCTCTTTGGAAGAAGTGCAGAATGTGATATTTTAGAACATCCGGAAATTGAACCGCCTGAAGATTCGAGAGAATGGACAATTGCTCCTGAGAAAGCTCCCAATGAGCCTGAATATATAACTATTAATTTTGAAGAAGGAGTTCCAGTAGGTTTAAATGGGGAAAAGATGAGTAGTATTGATTTATTAAGAACATTACACGATCTAGGATGTAAGCATGGTGTTGGAAGAATAGAACACATGGAAGATCGAGCCATTGGATTAAAATCAAGAGAAACTTATGAAGTTCCTGCGGCATTAATGCTTATTAAAGCGCATAAAGATCTTGAGAAATATGTATGTACTAAGCAAGAAAATTCCTTTAAACCCATGGTAGATCAGAGATGGTCTGAGTTAGCTTATGAGGGATTATGGGTTGATCCTTTAAAAGATGCTTTAGATGCTTTTATAAATGAAATAAATAAAAAAGTAACTGGGAGTGTTAAAGTAAAATTATTTAAAGGAAGCGCAGAAGTTGTAGCAAGGGAATCTTCTTACGGAATATATGATATGAACTTAGCAACTTATGAAACGGCTAGTACATTTAATCAAAATTTAAGTTATGGGTTTATTCCTCTATTTGGACTTCAGAGCAAGATGGGTTTTTTGATAAAAAAGAAAATCCAAGAAAAGAAGAAATAAATCTATATTCCTTTTCTTTATAAGGTTTTTAATAAGGCTTATAAAGGATTCTATACAAATTATATTTTAATTAGTAGTTAAATTTATGAGGTAGAAATATTATGTCAAAATTTAATAAATTAAATAAATTAAGGAATGCCATTACGGCAATGATAACGCCGCTTAATGAAGATTTTTCTATTAACGAGGCAAAATACAGAGAATTTATCAGATTTCAAATCGAAAATGGCTGTCAACCTTTAACGATGGGTACAACTGGAGAAAGTGCTACATTATCACATGACGAACATCATCTGGCAATAGATATCTGCGTAGATGAGGCTAAAAAATCAGGAAAAGATCCTTTTGTATTGGCGGGTACAGGAAGTAATGCAACTCATGAGTCGATATCACTTAGTCAATATGCTGAAAAAGCCGGTGCTGATGGATGTCTAATTGTAGTGCCATATTACAACAAACCAGTCCAACATTCTTTAATCGATCATTTCTCCGCTATTGCAGATTCAACATCTCTGCCAATCATCTTGTATAATGTTCCGAGTCGGACAGTACGCAATTTAGATCCAGATACAGTGGCAACGTTAGCAAGAAAAAAAGATAATATAGTTGGAATTAAATGTGCGAGTGGCAATATAGACCAGATAACAAAAATAATTAAAATGACGCCAGACGATTTCATAGTTCTAAGTGGAGATGACAGCATGACTTATCATTTGATGGCATTAGGCGGAGTAGGAGTTATTAGTGTTACTTCAAATATTATTCCCGCTAAAATATATGAATTTACAACAACAATGAATAACGGAGATTGGGAAAAAGCAAGAAAAATGCAGCTTGAATTATATGACTTATTTAAAGTGCTTTTCATTGAAACTAATCCAGGACCTGTAAAATATTCCGCTGAACTCATGGGTATAATGAATAAACGTATGAGATTGCCACTAACACCTCCTTTAGATGCGAACTGTGAAAAAATTAAAGCTGTACTCAAACAACTTAATTTAATATAAAAATAATATTTTTAGAGGGAATTTTTATGATTAAAATATTAATTTTAGGTCCAACAGGTTCAATGGGTACGTTAATCAGTCAACACGCTTTTGATGATGAGGATATTGATATTGTCGCAGCTTTAGATATAATGAATGTAGGTGATGAATTAGGAGTTTTAGTGGGCAAAAAGGACCCGAATCATGTAAAAATAAGAAATATTACGGAAATTAAAGAGGTAATTGACGAGACAAAACCAGAGGTAGCAGTAGATTTTACATTGGCAGAAGCTTCTGAAAAAAATTGCATGATTTGTGTAGAAAATAATATTCGATGTGTGATTGGAACTACTGGATTATCGAATTCATTTATAGAAGAATTTGAAAAAAAAGTAAAAGAATATAATGCCCCAGCCGTTATTTCGTCAAATATGGCAACAGGAGTTAATATTTTCTTTAAAATGGCTTCAGTTCTGACCGAATATTTGAAGGATTGGGATATTGAAATCATTGAAAGTCATCATATAAGAAAAAGGGATAATTACTCAGGCACCAGTTTAACCATTGCAAAAACAATTTGTGATACACTCGGGGTTGAAATGGATGATGTCGTTAAATATGGGCGTCCAAAAGGTCCAGCGTTAAGAAAGAAAGGTGCCAAAAACGAAATTGGAATACATTGCATTCGAGCAGGGGATATTGTAGGGGATCACATTATCTTATACGCGGGTTCAGGCGAACGTATCGAATTTAAGCATCAAGCCCATAGTCGTAACTGCTTCGCTAGTGGTGCTATAATTGCTATTAAATTTATTGCTGATGCGAGAGAAAACAAGATATATAATACGCGTGAAGTCTTAAATTTATAAATAAAGTTTTTTTTTTTACTCTTTATGAAAAGAAGATTTATTGATGAAGCATAATAAAGAATGTATATCCATAATATTCTGAATATTTCCTAAACATTTCAATTTCTAAGCTAAATAACTTAAGTTGGTCAAGTGTCTCATTATCATTTTTGTATTTTTTGTGTAATTTTTGAATGTTTTTCTCTAAAGGAATATATAAATTATCCCACCAACTTGATTCGGGAATGTTAAAGTGAAAGATCAAATCTAATCCTTTGGATTTTATTAATGTAATATTTTCTTCTACATTTTTCATCACTGGATATTCACTCATCAAATAATCATATATTTCTTTCGGAATCTTTTCTTTAAACCAGCATAGCTCTGAAAACACGAGATATCCTTTTTCTTTAAGAAAAAATTGCCAATCTTCAAGAGCTTTTTCAAATCCATAGATATAAGCCGCTCCTTCTGACCAGATAACATCAAACTTATTAGCATCAAATTTCATATTAAGCATAGATTGATTCCTTGTAGTTATTCTATGAGAAAAATTCATAATCTTGATTTTATTATTTAGAACATCGAGATAAGGTTGATGATTATCTAATGCTAATATTCTTCCATTTGATAGTCTGGCTAATTCTAATGTTGGCATACCATTACCACATCCCACATCCAAGATACAAGGTTCTGAAGGTAATTCTGTTAGATAAGAAAATGCCTTTTTTGTAGATTCATTATCTCCCGGTCCTTGTCTTGGTAAATCTGCATTAAATACTTCGTATATTAAATCCAAGTTCTTACACTTCTTTTATGATTAGATTTTTTAAAAATAAT
>SDNM01000143.1 GCA_004524385.1 Promethearchaeota archaeon | reverse complement strand
TATAAGCCTTAAATTTACATGTACTATTTCCAAGACCTGGAGCGTCTTGTATTTGAAAATATTCAGATTTATAATCAGTACCTACTTTGGAGTAATTCCAAAACTGTACAGCAATACCCTCAGGAGGACCACCACTAAAAAAATCTTTATCTACTAAATCGCCAGTACTATTTCTTAGATTAGAGATATTAAATTGGAATGATACAATAAGGCCTTTCGGTTCTGATATTCCCATCCAATAAGGTGAACCAGAAGTATTAAAATCAGTAAAACTCAAAGAATTATTCCATACCTCATCAATAGTAGTATTAAAGGAAAAATCATATTCATGTTCAAGCTTAATGGGTCCAGCTGTTTTAGGAGATTCTTCGTTGATAGGATCTTCCTTTATGATTTCGTCATCTTTTATATCTAAAATAGGATCATTTTCTGATTTCTTTTGATTATTTGCTGGAATTATTCCCTCATTTATAATTCCTGTAAAAATATTTAATGTAAAAAGGAAAATCAGAATAACTCCTAAAATTTTCAGGTTTTTTTTTCTCATTTTACTTCAGAAATTTAATTAATAAAGATCATTTATTTATTTTTTTTTTTCATATATTAATGATTTGTAGTCTAATTTTTGATTTGTTATGCAAGTATATTCTTTTTGATAATATCTTCCCATTTATTAATTGTGTTAGTAATCTATATATAATATTTGACTTATATAAATATGATTTCCAGACAATTATTTTATTCATTAAAATTATTTTACTTTTAAGTTAAAGCTTTTAATAAAACAAACATAATAAAATAATGATGAAATTAAGTATTGTTTCTGGATTGAAAGAATCCAAGAGCAATCAAGAGAAAATCAATGAAAGATTTAAAAATTTATGTGATTTGTTAAAACCCCTTAATTTTAAGGGGATCGAACTAAGCTTACTAGAACCAGAAAAGATTGATGTCAATAAACTAATTGAAATTAAAAATTCTTATGACATGGAGATTCCTGCATTAGGAACAGGTAGCACCTATCTCCGTTTTGGTTATTCCCTAGGACATGTAGAAGAAAACACGCGAATAAAGGCTATTGAAAGGCTTGAAAAATATATTGATTTTGCTCGAGAAGTGCAATCAAAAGTAATCATTGGCTTAATTAGAGGGCGTTATAGTTCTCAAAGTAGTCCTAAAAAAGAAAAATTGAATATTATACATTCACTAAAAGAATGTTGTAGAATCGCAGAAAATAACAATGTGGAATTGTTATTTGAGCCGATTAACAGGTTTGAAATAGATTCTTACAACACAATTTCAGAATCAATAGAACTATTAGAAGAAATTGGATCAGACAACTTAAAACTATTAATCGATTCATTTCATACTTATTTAGAAGAAGATCCGATATTTATTTGGGAAGATATGAAAGATATCATTCCATACGTTGCTCATCTGCATTTATCAGATGATAATAGGCGGGCTCCAGGTACAGGCCATTTTGATTTTAAATCATTCTTAAATATTTTTAAAGAATCTGAATTTAAAGGATTTGCGTCAATTGAATCGATAATGAAGCCTTCTTTTGAAGATGTGGCTAAAGAATCATCAGAATATTTAAAAAGGATTTTATAATTATAGATCTTTGAATACCAATTTGAAAAGAGAGATAAAAATATAGAAGTCTTATAAACCGATATCTTATTGATTTTGGTTCTCTGAATCATCCTCTAATAAACATGCTTCCTCATCAAATTCAAGTGCACACTTTTCATTATATCTTACAATATAATAAATGACCAATCCTATAAAACTAGTAAAAAAAACAATCGGAACGTATTTATATCCAGTAAGCTGCTTTTTTTTTATATCCTTATAGGTCCAATATGCTAATAATGAACTAACAATGAACCATGCGATAATAATAATTATAATGAATAGTAGCGTATTTCCATATCCCATTATAGTATTATAAGGATTATTTTCTGGGTAATCCGGCTCAGGATAATCTTGAAATATTTTAAAAATTTTAAGCCTAATCATATTAAGTATTATATAACATAACTGTAAAAAAAGGTATTATTAATAAAAAATAATAACTAAAGATTTTCTGGTTAATGAAGATCGTTATTTTTTAATTTTTATTAATCATTTATAGATTAGTATATTAAGAACTTTTATTCAATATTAATAGCAAAATCAATCCCGAACTGCTTTAAATTCCTCTTAATTGTCTATGGTAACATTTATAATACTATTTTAAAAGACACTTAAATCATTATTTAATTAAAGCTCTTACAAAATATTATTATCAAAAGAAGATTTAATTCAATTTATATATTGTAATTTAACTTTGCGAATTATATTCATCTAGTAGATTTATTATGGATAGGGAATTTGTTGTTGGTGTAATTGGTGCTGGTCGAATAGGTAAAATACATATAGAGAATCTAATAAGAAAAGTACCTAATGTAAAACTAAAAACTGTTGCAGATATTAAAATCGACGCTCAATTAAAACAATGGGCTGATAAAAAGGGTATATCAAATCTTACTACAAAAGCAACTGAAATTTTTGAAGACCCTGAAATTGACGTTGTCATTATTGCTTCTTCTACGGAGACTCACGCAAAATTTATTCAAGAAGCGGCAATTGCACAAAAGCATGTATTCTGTGAAAAACCAATTGATACGGATTTAAAGCGGATCAAGGAAACACTTAAAATTGTTAAGAATGAAGGCATTAAATTAATGGTCGGATTCAATAGACGTTTTGATCGAAATTTTATGCGAGTTCATGAAGCTGTCGCATCTGGGCAAATTGGCACACCTCAAATTATTAAAATTACATCTCGAGATCCTGCTCCCCCTCCAATAGAATATATTAAGGTTTCAGGTGGTATTTTTATAGATATGACAATTCATGATTGGGATATGGCTCGATATCAAGCTTGCAGCGAAGTAGAAGAGGTATATGCGAGTGGAGCAGTGCTTATTGACCCTGAGATTGGCAAAGCAGGAGATATCGACACTGCGGTAGCAGTTTTGAAATTTAAAAATGGCGCTTTAGGAATAATTGATAATACACGTCAAGCTGTCTATGGATATGACCAACGAGTTGAAGTATTAGGATCTAAAGGATGTGTCTTAGCAGACAATGAGGCTACTAATACTGTTAGAATATACACAGCAGAATGTACAAATATTGATAAGATTCCTTACTTTTTCTTGGAACGATATATGGAATCTTATGCTACCGAATTAAAATCTTTCTTTAATTGTCTACAAAATAATCAAGATCCTACTCCTAATGGAGAAGATAGTTTACAAGACGTTTTAATAGCAATGGCAGCTCAAAAATCATTTAAAGAGAATCGTCCCGTAAAAATCTCAGAAATAGATAAATAATTTACTAGACCATAAATTAAAATTGAATCCCAATTTTTTAATAAAATAATCTTAAAAAAATATTAAAAATTAAATGCGAAAAAAATTTGTAGGTTGATTAGTAATGAAATTAGAAGATTTAAAGAACCTCAAGGTTCCAACAGCCATGATAAAGAAATTATTTCCACCGAAAAAAAGCGTCTTCACAGTGGACACAACTGGCGATGGAAAAGCTGATATGATAAAAATTGGTGCCCTTAATTTATTTGCTCCATTTGAGATCCCCGCAAAAGAAGATTTAGGGGATATCAATGTCGATGAGATTGATCCCTCTGAACATGTTAAGTTATTCCTAAATGGAGATAATATTGATATTTCTAAAGGATCACCAAATGTCGAATTAATTAAGAAAAGTTTACGCATTCATCATAAGGGAGATTCTTTTTCTTTTGATGATCTTCTGGATGGCAAGATGGGAGGAAGAACTATTGCTATGGGAGATGAAATCACTGTTATGTTCAAATTAGATGAATCTCTTCTAGCAAAATTAACTGAGGGGAAACATACTATTGGCGTCGAATCAGATAAAATACCAAATATAGAAATTGGTTTTGAGCTAAATCAAAAGAATATGAATCAAAAATAGTATGCCAAGGAGTGGACTGCCAAATACGTTCGATTTGGGCGTATTTTTTAAGTCTCTTTAATAAGGTTATATTCTTCTTCTTCCATTCGGAATGTCCAAGCTATGGCTTGCTTGCAATTCCAAACTGTCGGAGGTACCCGCAATAAATAAAATTGTTTAGTAGTGCTGTCTCGAACTTTTATTAATCTTATATTTTCTTCATGTTTACCCATATCTATTTCAATTAATTGGGATTCACCATCTTCATGAAGTACCTTTGCCTTTAAATCTTGTATGAGTCTTTCATAACCAAATTGGCTTAAAAGAAGGCTTCTTATCTCTGCATTTCTACAACTTAGGACCTCACGAGCAGTCAATTCATCGCCCTTGAGAAAAAGTAAATAATCTCTTAGCCTGCGTTTGATTTGGTTGTCGTCCCAATGTCCTTTTGCCTTTCTAAAGAAATTTTGCCAATTACCTTCGTGAGTTCCGAATTTATCCTTCCAAGTAAAACGCCTTCCTCTCGAAATCCCTAATGATTCATCATCTTGTAGCCAGAGAACATCCCGCCAGATTCGTGAGGAAATTAGATTTTGATTTTCTAAAAGAGTTTTTAATAGTTCTTTCGTTTTTTTCTCCATCAATCTTCAACCCATAGATTCTCAGGAGCGTCTGGATCATATTCTCTTTGTCGAACAACTTCGTAAAAACCTGGTTCTAATTCAATTGTCTCATGTTCGTCGTGAACAACTTTAGCACCCCTTTTTGTTTTCAAAAAATTAACTGGCCCTATTGTTGCAACGATAGAAGTGTATATATCTCCATTAACTAATACATGAGCATGTCCAGTTGCCTCTCCTCTAACTATAATATCTGTATCTAATTTTCGCTTCCTTTTTGGTAAGGTATCAATTTTCTTGAATAACAAATCTCCTTGTCTATAAATCTTCCCCATTATATCATCTATATTTGGTTTATTAAAAATATAAAGAAAATATGAGTAATAACTTTTTGCATATGAACTAATTAAAGAGTGAAGTAAAAGAGATTTAATTAATTCATGGTTAGTCCCTTTTCGTGAAGCAAACTA
>SDNM01000142.1 GCA_004524385.1 Promethearchaeota archaeon | reverse complement strand
TCTCGAAAATCTGATGTACAGCCAACAAAATAAATCACATCTGCGTCCTCATTAAAATATTCTTCCGGCACAGATTTAAATCGGTTTTCATTAGGGTCGCCATAAGGATTGTCAACTTTATCGATATATTCTAGAATTTTTTTTTGCGCTTCTAAAGGACCTAACCCTCTCTCCACAGCCTCTTCTCTTAACGCTTCAAATATCTCTAACGCATGTTTTCCTGCCTCTTGTTGGCATTGTACCGTACAATTTCCACATAAAGTACAACTAAAAATCTTATCTACTATTGATGGACTCCAATCATATCTCCCTTGGTATAGATCAAGTGCCATCCACATTTTACCCCCACTCGTATAGGGTTCAAAAAAGAATTTTGTAAAGGAGGGACATGAATTTCTGTAATCACGATAAATATAATTGCAAGAATTACACCGTCCACAGTAATGAAGCCATTCTTTCACCTCTTCTAAGCCCATTTATTGCATCTCCTCCGCTTCTTTTCTTTTTATTTCATCTTTATTTAGGACAAATAGTTTACCAGGATTCATTATATTATTGGGATCCATCATATCTTTTACTCTTTTTAATAATTTATAAAAAGAAATATCTCCTTTTTCCCAGGTTAACTTAGCAGCCCATGGAGCCATTTTATATGGCACTCCTCCAATATCTAAAACAACCTCACAAATTCCTCTAAGAGTTTTTTTTACACGCTCAATTTCTTCCTTATCGATAGAATTAAATGAAATAATGAATCTAAGAACGAAATAATGATCTGCTTTCATAGGTCTTAACACTCCAATAGGAAAAAGTCCATGCTGCATTATTATCTCTTTACAACGTTCCACTCCTTCAGCAACACGACTAGGTGGAACATAACTACCCACCCAAGTTAATCCCCCCCCTTTTAAATCGAAAAAGGCAGGTAATTGAGCAGGTAAATCTAAGATTGACATCATGGCAGGTTTTAACTCTCCAAAATCATCAGGGCGTATCATTAAAGCTTCTTTTTTCTTCATAAACTTCTTTAAAGTCTTCACTTTTACTTTAAATAGTTTTTTATTATTAGCTCCTATAGTTGCCCCAACTATTAAGAAAGGTTCATCTTCAGGAGGCAATTTTCTCGCTAATATTGGAGAAAATTTCTTTACATACCAAAAAGGTTTTCCGGGCAATTTCTTAATAAATGCCCATAATTTTTTCATGATCTTAGTATTTCTACCCTTTGATAACATGAACATTAATTTTGCCATTAGTTCAATCATATCATGAGGTAATAAACCATGAGCTACTTTTGGTGGGAAATATCCACAGCCAATTTCATCACAAATGTGAAGTTTATCTAAATCATGAACCCAATTCCCAAAGAAATCTAATGGATCCTTTGGTAAGATGGCAAAATGAGTTAGGATCTCTGGATTATCCATTAGTTGTAAGGATATTTTAGTGGCTATACCAGTTGTTCCTTGCATGCCGATAAATAAACCGCATAAATCTGGTAATGGGCTCCTTCCGTACCAGTATTCACCACGATTAATAGCATGATTTCCTACTTGGGCA
Source organism: Promethearchaeota archaeon (assembly GCA_004524385.1). Classification (GTDB taxonomy): domain Archaea; phylum Asgardarchaeota; class Lokiarchaeia; order Sigyniarchaeales; family SOKP01; genus LW40-45. Next base: position 3,542 of record SDNM01000142.1, on the reverse strand, counting down.
ATCTCCCCTGTTGGAAGAACAACTTCCAAGCCATTTATAAAATTATCTGCTGAACCATATAACACGCTCAAAGATCCAAGACCGTGCAGCAACGCGTTGATACCCACTGAGGTATAAGGAGGTGAAAAAGGAAAAGAATATCGAAATTCTGGAATTTCAGTGTCAAATAATCTTCTTAGATCACCAAATGTGAATCCAGGCTCCACAACAATATATTTATTTTCGCGATCAATCTTGATAACTCGTCTCATTCGCTTAAAATCAATTGTTATACCACCTCTTTCCGTTGGTAATGTTAACCCTCCAATATTTGCCCCTGCTACATAAGGAATTATTGGAATTCTCTCTTTATTAGCTAAGAGAACGATTTGTTGAACTTGCTCCCTATTCTCTGGTAAAACAACTACATCAGTTAACGCCGGAGCAACTTGTTCGGTCATATCCCGACTATAATTTGACCGAACTTCGATATCAGATGAAACGTACTGTTCACCTTGTAAAATTTCTTTTAATTTTTCAATGATTTCCGCTCTTATTAAAATCTTAGTCTGCATATTAATTACTCATTTTTAAGGTATATATATATTTTAGAAAAAATTGGCAAAAAAAGTAATTTTGTGTTTTTACATCATTCAATTTTTTCTAGATTATATAGAACAAGAAGTTTTTAATTTATGACTTTGTTTGACCGATAATTGTAGACTCTCCATACTCGTGCAAAATTGCTTGGACAAATTTTTCTCCATCAATTTCAAATATTATTGCTTGCATATAGGCCCATCTTATGCTTCCATCTTTTTTTTTTAATTGTATTTCTACACGCTGCAACTTTTCTCCACCTATTAATTTTTTAAAGAGATTAAGTAGAATAGGTAAATCTTCTGGACGAATTGCCTCAAGATTTCTTATTTCTTTACCAACTATTTCCTTTTTGTCATATCCGAACATTTTTATGGTTATAGGATTACAATCCAATACTATTCCTTTTAAATCAATTAAAAGAATCGCAAATGGAGAGTTTTCATAAAGCGTTCTAAATTTTTCTTCAGATTCTTTTAAATATAGTTCGGTTATTTTTCGTTCAGTAATATTTTTTCCAATACCTAAAAGAGCGTAAATTTTTCCTTCTTTTCTCAAAGGAATGCTATAAGTTTCCAAATAAAGCAAATTCCCATCTTTAGTTATAATCTTATACTCTGCCTGTGTATCATGTCTCCCTTCCTTCAATAATCGATTTAAGCGTTCAAAAGATCTTTTTAATTGTGCTTCATCTATTAAATTCATAAAGGAAAGATTTGGAATCTCTTCTCTTTCGTATCCGAGAGCCGTTAAAGCTATTTCATTAGCATCAAGGAAATTTCCTTTTAAATCGTGGACAAAAATAAAATCTAAAGAATATTCAAATAAATATTTAAATTGTTCTCGAATCTCCTCTTTATTATATTCCATTTTTCTAAAATTTTAAATTATTTTATATCTTCTTTAAAATTTTGTCAATAACAATAATAACATGGCATTATTTATTCTTTATCATTTTTTTTAGATTAGATAAAGTATTAACCGCTTTTCTATCAGTGCAAAAAAATCAAAAATAAAAGAATTATTAATAATTTAGAATAAATCTAAAGTTTTCTTTTTGAACGACGGATAAACTTCTTGTCCTGATTGATGAAAAAATACCAAGAATTGCGGCTCATTAAACAACTATCATTACTGCCTAACTCTTTGAGAAGTTCAATACGGAGTTTTCGCGCTTCAATATTTTCTGGTTCAGCTTGGATTAGGACATCTAAGACTTGGAGGGCAAGTTGTGCTTGGTTTTTATCTAAAAGTTCTCTTGCTCTGCTCAAGATTTTATCATAATCCCCAATAAGCCCAAAAATTTCTTTTTTAACTTCTTTCTCTGGTCTGGGGAGTAAGTTGGCAGGATTATGATCAAAATAGCCATGATACCACCTGTAGACATTAAATACGAAAAATTCAGGTCTGGAGTATAAAGGCTTAAGATAAGGGCTTTTTTTGAGATGATCTGGAACTTTAACAGCGTGGATCATTTCTGTAATATGCATATCTTGATTAATTAAATCGACGATTTGATCATGTAATGCTCTAATGACTTCAATATTGTCATTCAATGCATTTAAAGCTTTTTTACCTTTATACATAATACCTCCTCCATTACAAAAAATATATTCAGGTTCAAGGGCTCGAATTTCTTCTAAAGTTTTTGCCCAGTCCAAAGCAAAACGAGTGGGTTTCCAAGGATTTCCAACATTAGGGAACAATCCAACTCCAATCATCAAATCGCCAATGAATGCCGTATTGAGCTCAGGTACATAAACCCAAACACAATCATCGGTTTCAGCTCGGGCTGTGTGAAGCTTGAAGGTTTTGTCTCCTAAAGAAATGGTCATCTCACCTAAGAATGTTTTAGTTGGATAAATGTATTCGAACTTTTGGGTAGATTCAGGTATATTAAATTGTTGAGCGGATATTCGAGCTCTATGTGGTGCTAACATTTTGTACTTGTCTAATCTGTCTGGAAGATATTTATTGGCGATAATCTCTGGTTTATCAGTTAAAAAAGCTTTTGTTCCACCCACATGGTCCCCATGTCCATGTGTATAGATAATATATTTAATTTTACCTTGGATTCTTTCAAATACCTTCCTTCCTGCACCCACACTGAGTAAGGTATCAATTAATACGACTCCGTCCGTAGTATCTACCCATCCACAACCAGATATAAGAAGATTGGCGGTGTGAACATCTTTTAAGGGATCCTTGAATTTTATTCCCATTGGGGAAAGTGCATTCATAGGAGTTATCTTTTTACCGTTATTAGGCTCAGGTCTATTTACCATTTTTACATTCCGTTAGTTTAAATCAATTAAAAGATTATTACAAATACAAATTTTTAATTTATAATAAGATTTTTTTTTTTTTTTTTATTATTAGACAACAGAGTGATTTGAGATGAACGAAAAAGTTCAACAATTTCTGGATGAATTATTTTCTACTACTGAGCTTAACCGCCTTCATGAAAAGTATGGAAATGGGAGAATATTTTCTACTCCGATAATTGGAGTTGCTAAAGGAGATGATCCAATCTTTGAAAAATTTAAAGAGGTTGTGGGTCCGGAACATTTTACTCCGGTTGAACTATGGAGAGCATGTGGACAAGATGAGGAGTCTCCTTCTAATTTACGCATCCTTTCGATTGTATTTCCATATGTTGATAGAATTCGTGAAGAAAGCAAGGATTTTATTGAATTTCCGCGTGTTAAATTACCGGCTGATATTTATTCCCTTGGTCGAAACTATGCTAATGAATTTAAAAAAGAAACTTGTAGACAATCGATTAATTTTTTTGAAGATCATGGTTATAATGCAGTGGCGGCTATGGTTAGTGAGGTTTTTAGTATATATACAAAAGGCAGCTTTTACTCAAATTGGTCTGAACGCCATATTGCCTACGCTGCTGGGCTGGGTACTTTTAGTCTCACTGACGCTTTAATCACAGAGGCCGGATATAATGTAAG
>SDNM01000141.1 GCA_004524385.1 Promethearchaeota archaeon | reverse complement strand
CACATGGTTGGTTGATCTTTATCGTGAAAATACTTAACACCATCTGGAAAAGCCAATACAAAAGTATTATAAGTTTCTTCTCCCCGAAGAGCAATGAATGAACCACCTACAATTCCATTATATTTTTTTGCAAGTTGAACTAGCAGTTGCATTGGTTCACCATTAATAGGTTGGGCGACATCTAACATTTTAGGATGAAAACCCATTGCGCTGGTGAAAAACTCGGGTAAAATTACTAATTCAGCTTCATCTTCAAATGCTTCACTAGCAAGTCGCTTAGCAATTTCAATATTGGCTTTTACATTTGCAAATTTCGCTTCCATTTGAATCGCAGCTACTTTCATATTATATACCATCCAATTTTAGGTTTCTCCAATATTATCTCTCAATTTTTGGAGGAAGATAAAAATCGTATTCTTTATGTAATAATTTTGTTTTAATGTATCTATCAATTAATATATTAAAGTTAACTTAAAATTTAATAAAATTCACTTAATATCAAAAGAATTCATAAAATTTTTTTAAAATAGCGAGGATTATGGCTAGGCCAATTTGGTATGTTAATTTATTAAAAAAAGCTTTTCCTAATATTAAATTCATTGCTAAATTGACAAGGATCCCATTTTTAGGGAAAATTTTTGATTTGGCTATGTTTGAAGGAGATGATATTATATATCTTCCTCAAGATAAAGTTATTCCTGTAAATAAAGAAGTTCAGAAGGAAGCTGATATGGTTTTGCCTTCTCAAGTCATAGAATATTTTATAGAAAAAGCTAACTATCATTGGATCATGAACTTCTGCATATGTAGAGACTCAATGCAATGTAAAGATTATCCAATCAATTTAGGATGTATGTTCCTTGGAGAAGCTGTACTTGGTATTAATCCACAATTAGGTCGGCGCATTTCTAAAAAAGAAGCATTGGAACATTTAGAACGCTGCCGAGAGGCGGGATTAGTTCATATGGTCGGTCGAAATAAACTTGATGCATCTTGGCTGGGGGTTAAGCCTGGAAATAAACTTCTTTCTATTTGTAACTGTTGTCCTTGCTGCTGCTTATGGAGGATTGCTCCTGTTATAAATCCAAAAATTGGGCAAAAAATAAAAAAAATGCCGGGAGTTAATGTAAAAGTAACAGAGAAATGTATTGGCTGTGGTACATGCACTCGGGGAATATGTTTTGTCGACGCCATTAAATTAGTTAATAAAAGAGCTGTTATAAGCAAGGAATGCCGAGGATGTGGTCGATGTGTAGATGTATGCCCTCAAAAAGCAATCGAACTTACGATTGACGATAAATTATTTATAAAAAAATCAATCAAACGGATTGAATCACTAGTGGATGTTACATAATTTCAATTAAAATATTTATAAAGATAAAAGTGGATTTAATATTACGATACAATCTTTAAATCAAATTGTTTCGGATTTTTAAAAAATGAAAAAAAATTCTTTCGGTTTTAAATATGAGTGAAGAAAAGAAACCAAATGCAATAGCGTTCAGTACGGCTCAAAGTTTAGATCAAATTTCATACCAGTCATTTACATTTTTAATATTTACTTTTTATTTTACCATCGTGGGAATCAATGTAATCTTAATTTCGATTGCATTTGTCATTTGGTCAGTTTGGAACGCATTGAATGACCCTATTTTAGGATCTCTTTCAGACCGTACCCATACGAGATGGGGGCGTCGTATACCTTGGATTATGGCTTCTTTTATTCCTTTAGGAGTGATCATGGTTTTATTATTTACACCACCGATGAGCTTGGGAATTAATGCCCAGATGACGAATTTTGTTTATTTTTTAGTGATTATCATTATTTTTGAATTCTTTTTTACAATGTTTTCTATTAACCATACAAGTCTATTTCCCGAAGTTTTTATCGATAAAGATGAGAGGGCTAAAGTAAATGTTTTGAGACAAATTTTCATTGTGATTGGGCTAATCATTGCGTTCCTTCTCCCAGCTTTATTCATCCCGGATTTAACAGAAAAAAAATACTTACCAAATTACTGGGTTTTTTCTATAGTTGCATGTATAATTATTATTAGTGGAGGGCTTATATTTTTAAAATGGGGTGCTCGTGAAAGAGAAGAATTTAAGGACGATTACAAAGATATGCCTGGATTTTTAGAATCAATTAAAATTTGCGTGAAAAATAAAAGTTTCTTATGGCCAGCGTTCTCACTTATTATGGTGTGGTTTGTGTTTGGAATGATCCCGGTAATAATTCCACTTTACGGAAAATATGTCTTAGGTATTGAAAATTCAATATTTATATCATTATTGTTGGTTCTTGCATTTCTTTCAGCAGCGATTTTTGTAAATATATGGCGAATTGTTGCTCAAAAGATAGGTGTGAGAAAAGCTTGGATGTGTTCAATGTTAATTTGGATAATTACAATGATTCCTTTAATGTTTATTTCGAAAGAAAACAGGATATTTGCATTTATTATTCTTTTTCTAATAGGAATTGGATTTGCTGGTGCTTTACTTCTAAGAGATCTAATGTGGGCTGAAGTTATTGACGAGGATGAAATTAAAACAGGAGTGCGTAGAGAAGCAGCCTATTATGGCGTAAATGCTTTATTTATGCGATTGTCAACGATATTGGTATTTCTTGCCATAAGTCTCGTATTTTCCACAACTGGCTGGGGTGAGTACACCCCAAATCCTGGAGCTGATGTAATATTTGGATTAAGAATTTTAATGGTTGTTTTTCCAATAATCGCATTAGGAATTGCAATCTTTGGTTTTTATATGTATCCATTACACGGTGAAAGATTGGAAAAAGTAAAAGAAGCACAGAGAAAACTTCACGAAAAGAAAAAAAGAAATGTAAGATAAAAAAATTTATCTCATTTTTTTTATGTTTGAAATGATAATTTTATAATTCTTCAGCTGGTTTAAAGCCTATGTATGTACAAACAAGTGCTAAAATCATTAGGAATCGAATAATAAATAAAAACTCTTGAAACATGTCAGCTGTAATAACCACCGTGTCAAGCAAGATGACAGTACCCATTATTGGAGTACTTATCATAATCCATATTGCTCTTTGTCGCAATTCACCCGTTACCGCTTTAAAAAATCTTATTATACCTATGGCAAAGATTGCCGAATTACCTAAAACAAGAGCATATACTAAATAATAAGGGAGTTCCTCAGATGAAAGCCAATCATCATAGATCTCTCCAGGATCGACTTTAGGACATACTACTGCGCTACTAAATGTCATATATAATACTACATAATAGAAAACACAAAATATTCCTACTGCGATCAATACTTTTTTTTTATGTTCAGGAGGTAGTAACATCGTCCATGCTATACTTAAGACGGCAATAGATCCAATGGGTATTGTGGAATAGGAAAAGTAAGGAACTATATTTTTGATCCCAGGGACATTATACCCATATTGCAATACAGACAAAAATGACAATGTAATACCCATCCAACCAAATGCAATAGCAAAACCTAAAACTGCACCATTGACGTATAGTGTATTTTTTGTCTTCCGATAATTATGCACGTAAAAAAATGCATAGATTAAAGCAGCGCAAACTAGCGCTAAAGCGCTAAATCCATTTAGCCAACTAATAGTTGAAATACTAATTTTTAACACCAAAAATTTTTTGAATTTAATTTGTAATAAAAATAAATATGATTTTCTTATTTAAAACTATTCCCCAGCAATTAATAAAAAAAATTAGATGAATTATTATATTAAAATTTTGAAATTATGGAAAATAATTAGAATAGGATTTAAAAATAAAATAAATAAAAAGAAAGAAAGAAAAAACAATCTATTAATCTAAAACTCGTAACCACACTTTTTACAAACATTCTTTTTAGCGTACATTGGAATATGTCCAACATAGCTTAAAATCTTAGTTTTATCTTCTTGCTGTTTGATATCTCCGCCAACAGCTCCACACATCGGGCAAGTGACTCTCTCCTCGCTACTAAATCCTCCAGCGCCAATTTCAGGAGGTTTAAATTCGCTTAATTCGGTTTCAACTTCTGTGAGCTTGGCAGTTGTTTCCTCAATTGCTTGTTCTTTTTCTTCAATTATAGATGCTTTTTCTTGAATTTGAGCCTCTTTTTCTTGAATTTGAGCCTCTTTTTCTTGAATTTGAGCCTCTTTTTCTTGAATTTGAGCCTCTTTTTCTTGAATTTGAGCGTCCTTTTCTTGAATTTGAGCGTCCTTTTCTGCAATTGTATTATTTAATCCTTCAATTTGAGCCTCTAAACTAGAGATCTTTTCTTGTAACTCACTCTTCGCTTGATTAGCAGCTTCTAAATCAGAATTTAATGTACTAATTTGGTTTTCCTTTTCTGATATTGTATTTTTAGACTCGCTTTCTAAATCTGAAATTTTTTGGTTTAAATCATTAATTTCAGAATTAGATTTGCTGATAATATCTTCTTTTTCTTTTAAAGTTTTTTCCAGCTCAGCTTTAGTTTTATTTAATTCTTCAGTAGTAGAAGTAAGATTTTGTTCAGTTTCCCCTAATTTGCTTTTTGTTTCAGTTAATTCTCTTTCGAGATCATTGACCTTAGCTCTAAGGTCGAGAAGGAATCTACCCTCAACTTTCTGCGATTTACTAGGAGATTCTTCGGCTTTAACCCAATCAATTCCCATTATTTTTCACGATATTAATTTAATTTTTTTAATTGTTAAATGAATTATTTTTTAATAATTTATTCATTAAAGATGGTTAAATCCTTAGCTAATTTTTATCTTAGATATAAGATAATTCAGCCAGATATTTCTAATGAAATTATATTATAAAATATTATTATAACATATAAATCAATATATATTTATTTTTTTCTAATCTAAATTATAAATAAATTTAAAAAAAATTGAGTTAAATTCTATGGATAATGAAAACAACTTGTTCAAAATAGACTTTTTATCAACTTCAGGAGTTTATAAAACACCCTTTACGTTAATTATTTTTGTCCAATTATTCATTGGGGGGATAATTTTAATTATTATAAATCTGTGGTTCATTAATAGTCTATATTTTCTCCTAACTGGGAATCAATTTTATGCGTTTGGAATTGAAGGGGAATGGTATTTTTGGCTTT
>SDNM01000140.1 GCA_004524385.1 Promethearchaeota archaeon | reverse complement strand
ATAGCTTTCACTGTCGTCATATATCTTTTTTAATGTATAAGATCCTTTCGCAGCACGACGTTTTCCAGATAATTTATGAATTCGCTGTAATTTGTATCGTTCACCATTTTTGCTCTTAAAAATGAGTTCCACCCCTACAGCATTAGCTTTATAGGTTGCCAACTGCGAAATCTTTTTAAAGCCAAGCACATTTCCAAAAAGGCAGTATTCAATCCCATAAAAAACAGTAGACTTACCTGCATTATTTCTACCATAAATAAGATTGAATTCATCATCAAATTCTAAGCGGAGATCATCATGCTTCCGAAAATTTTTTAATCGAATCCCTTCAATCATAAAAATACCTCAAAAAACTGATTTATTCATTATCTTCTAAATCTTCCATAATTACCTCATTTTCAAAAAGTCTCGCTTCAAACATTTCTTGAATCCGTTCAATTAACTCATCTTTCGCCTTTTTTAAAAGATTTAGAGTTTTTGTTAAATTCTTCTCCTCATCATATAAATAGTTAGTAAATTCGAATAACCGTGCTAAATTATTCCTTTCTCTATCGTTTAATTCAAATTTACTAAGGATTTGTGTAATTTCAAAATTCATGCCGTTCTCCCCTATTTAACTTAGATTTATGAGTTTATAATAATAGATTAAAGCTTATGTATGTAATTTTAACAGTTTGTCTTTAGCTTTCATATAATTTTTGAAAAAAGGGTTTAAAAACCAATATTTAATTTATAAGATTATTCTTTTTTTAAAATCGAGGAGTAAAAAAATTTAGTAAAATAATAAAATCTCAAATTAATTATGATCCTATGAGCGAACATTTTGCTTATGTTAATGGAGTTAATATCTGCTATAAAATCCATGGTAAGGAGAATAGCTACCCAATAATTTGTGTTCATGGTTTTGGTTCTAAAAAAGAAACATGGATAGCACAGGTTGGCGATCTTTCTAAAAATTATAGAGTTATTATATTCGACTTACGTGGAGCCGGAAGATCCAGTCGTCCAGAAGAGCCTCCTTATACAATGGAAATGTTCGCTGACGATATAAAAGGATTGATGGATTTTCTAAAAATTAAAAAAGCACATATCATGGGAAGGTCCATGGGTGGTATGATCGCTCAAAATTTCGTGTTAAGAAATCCCAAAAAAGTGAATAAACTAATTTTACTTAATACGAGTTCGGGAATGCGGAATAAAGAGAGTATTGAACTGTTTAAAAGAGCGCAAATTGAAAGATATAACCTAATTCAAAGCAATCCAGAAAAAGTATTTTGGCGGGATACACGTTTAGGATTTCATATAAAATTTAGGAAACAGATGGAAGCTGATCCTAAGAAAAAATTTTATGGCATATGGTCAGTAGAGGATCTGATAGAGTATATTAAAACAAATCCTTCTAGACCAATTGATATTAAAAATCAGGCACATGCTATTAAGTCACATAACACATTTGAAAGATTGCATCAAATTAAAAATGAAACCCTTTTGCTTACTGCCTCTCACGATAAGTTAGTTCCTAAGTTTTTCGTAGAACAAATACATCAAAGAATTCCTAATAGTATCTTTAAAGTGATAGATAAAGCTGGGCACGAATCTCACTATTCACGAGCCCCCGAAGTAAACAAAATTATCCTAGATTTTCTGGAAAGTTAAAAATTAAAATCATAAATTTAAAACATCTAAAAAAATTACTGCATTATTATGAGTGAACAGTTTGCTGAAGTTAATGGGATAAAACTTTGCTATGAAATTAAAGGAGAGGGTGAACCTCTAATTTTAGTTCATGGATTTGGCGCAAAGAAAGAGGAATGGATATGTCAATATGAAGAATTATCTAAACATTTCAAAGTCATTAGATTTGATAACCGCGGAGCGGGGAAGTCAGACCGACCTAGTATCCCTTTTACAATGGACATGTTCAGTGATGATCTTGCTGGTTTAATGGATTTCTTAAAGATTGAAAAAGCTAACATTGTTGGATGGTCTCTGGGAGGGATGATTGTTCAAAATTTTACATTGAAATACCCCGAAAAAGTAAAAACTATGATTTTAATTAATACAAATCATAAAGGAGCAGGAGGAGAACTTTACAAAAAAATGAGACACGAAGGTTTAGATGTGTTACTAAAAGATCCGGCTAAATATTTCTGGGATGGTGCCCGAAATAGCCATCATATGACCTTTAGAAAACAAATGGAAAAAGACCCTAAGAAAATGTGGTTTGGATTATGGTCAGCCGAGTGGAAAATGAACGAGAATACAATCAATCCTTCTACTCATGATGATATTGACTACCAAGCTAATGCTCTTGAGACGCATAATACTTTAGACAGATTAAAAACAATAAAGGCACCAACATTATTAATTACTGCTTCTCACGATCGATTGACTCCAAAATCGTGTATGGAGGAAATACATAACGAAATTCCTAATAGTAAATTAGTAGTTATTGAGAAAGCAGGACATGGTTCTCCCTTATCAAGAGCAGACGAAGTGAATCAAGCGATATTAGATTTTTTAAAAGAATAAATAATCTTTTTTTCTTAATATTTTTACTTCATAAATGGTAATTTTAAATTTCATTTTATATTTTCAGTTGTATCATTAAAATTCTTTTTTAGGGTTAAAATTGGCTCAAAAAAAAAAATACACTGAATTAACTCCTCTTTGGATAGGGCTTTTTGTGGATATGTTAGGATTTTACATTATTATTCCATTTTTTGCGGCATTTATTTTTATTTTTAATACAACTCCATTAGTAATTGGGTTAGTCTTGGCGACAAACGCAGCATTCACTTTAATAAGTGCGCCAATATGGGGTAGATTGAGTGATAAATTTGGAAGAAAGCCAATTCTGATAATCTCTCAGATGGGGACATTCTCAGCTTTTATGATTTTAGCCTTTTCTAACTCATTAGAGATTCTTTTTATCGCTCGAATGGTTGATGGTATTTTCGGAGGAAATTTTCCCATGGTAAAGGCAATTATTAGTGATCGTGTTCCACCAAAAGATCGTGGACTTCAAATGACTAATGTTGGCGTAGTACATGTACTTGCAGGTCTTGCGGGGCCTGGATTAGGAGGTCTATTATCATTGATCCAAATCTTAGGAGCCGGATATCCAGTAGCAACTGCAGGATTTGCTGCCGCTGGGCTTTCATTTACTTCTATTTTAATTACTATATTCTTTGTAGGAGAGACTTGGCCTAAAGAAAAACGATTACACGCAGAAGAAAAAATTAAGGTAAAGGTTAAGATTCGCAAAAATAAAGACGCAACATATCTATTAACATTGTATACGTTTCATACTTTTTCTTTCATTATGTATATGTCCTCTTTGGTTCTTTACATTGGATATATTCTTGGACTTGGACCCTTTGAGATATCTATTTTATTGACAATCTCGGGTATATTTAGGGCAATTGTCCGTTTTACACTCTTCAAACAGACAATAAAACTATTAGGAGAAAAAAATTCAACGATATTTGGATTATTTATTTTAGTTATTACATTTTTTCTGGCTGGATTTATACAAAATATTGTCATGTTTCTCGTTTTGATGTTATTGGCGAGTTATGGTGTTTCATGTTCAAGAGGATTATTAATCAGTAAAATAACACAATCAGTAACTCCTAAAGAGCAAGGGAAAATTAATGGAATAACTACAACTTTAGATAGTGTAGCAATGATAGGGGGACCTATTATTGGAGCTTTTATGTTAACAGTGTATGCACCTTATTGGTGGGGAATTGTGATGGCCTTAATTGCTCTAGTAGCCTTTCTAATGGTCTTTAAAAAGATTGTTCCCCTCCGTCTCAAAGAACAGCCATTAGAAAAAGGAGTAACAGATGTTTGATGATTTATAATTTTAATAATGCTCTTAAAAATTGAAAATTTCTTTTAACTTATTAAACTCTTCTTCTTGAGCAATTTCCTCTTCAATCTTCTCATAATCTTCATCATCACTGCACCATTTAATTTCTCTTAATTTAGAATCAACGCATAAACCTAAATCAGAAATAAAGTAATTCTTAGCAGGTGAATACTCCTTAAAAAAACCATTATTCTTAAGAATTTTAAATAAATTCCATCCTTTTCCTTCAGCACATTCATTTAAATAATTTAATATCTTTTTATGAATAATACCTTCCTTATCTTCTGTTCTTTTATTAAAGATAATATCTTTATCATTTCGAATAAAAAATAAGAATTTGTAAAAAGGATCTTTTTTCATTTCTTCTTGTAACTGCCCAATTACATTATTAAAATCTTCCTTTTCCATTTCCATTTTATCTAGATCCTTTATCGCTTTTCGAGCAAAAACAAGTACCTCCTGAAGTTTCTGGTCATAATCCTCACAATCAGTATCTGGGACACAATCTTCAGTAATTTTAATTAAATCATCTTTCTTTCTTTTTCTTTTCCAAATCTCATATTTTAAAAAATCAATTTTTTCTTGATATTTTTGATAAAAAAAGTTCTCAAATTTATCAAGATAGAATTCGTAACTTTTAACAGGTTTTAAATCTATAATTAATCTTTTTTTTAATAAAGGTTTTATTTCTGGATATTTCATTTGAATTACACTCAAGAATATTGGAGTCTTAATCGTTGATTTGCAAAAATAACTGATTAAATCAAGGTTTTTAATGTTTTGTTTTATAATAATTATTGCTTTGTGCTTAACCGAGTCATCCATGATTTAATACACTAAAAAATCAATATAAAAATACTATAAATTAAAATATAAAATGTTTCCTTTTCATAAGAAATTATAATATCATCAAAATTGTCAAAATGAGATAATAAATCTTTTTATGTGTGTTATCATCAAATCAAGGAAAGATAATGCTATTTTGTGGTGTTTAGTTAAACTAATTATCGTTTTAAAACATTCACTTTAATGAAGACTCTTATTCTTTTTGGTAAAAAATTAATAATTTTAATCAATATTTATAACAATTACTTTTCTTAGTAAGGCTGCATATTATGGAAAATAATTTTAATCAGAAATTTGACTGGGAAAATACGAATAATATTGGGCGAAATAAAGACCCTGCTCATAATACATTAGTTCCCTATAAAGATATAGAATCTGCTTT
>SDNM01000139.1 GCA_004524385.1 Promethearchaeota archaeon | reverse complement strand
TTATGTTTGTGTAGAACTAAGTTAAAATTAGGGAGTACTTTCAATTCAGCTGCAAATTTTTCCAAAATAGGTTTCTTTGATTCTAAGTATTGAAGAATATCAGTTAATTCATTTTTAAAATATGAGGCTCGGATTATACAAGAAATCATAAGTAGATCTTCTCCTCCCCTTGCTATGTCAGATTTCATATAAAAAACAGTGTTAACCGTTTGAAATTTTCTAAAAGAAAATAAAAAGGTACCAGCCTCATCAATAAATTCTAATATTTTCCTTAAATCAGGAAATCCATAGATATTACTAATATCTGAATTACTATAAAGGATATTAGGTCCTATACGCATGTCAAAATAAGATATAACTAAAAATTTCTCTATCATAGTCTAGATTTCCTTTCTTTTTCAAATATAAAAAAAAATTCAAATGTATAAATTTTTCTTATATAAATTATAATATGATTCCATGTACAGTATCTTGGGGGTCTTTTCTTTCAGAAATTATCCCAGATTACAAATCTAATTATTAAAATAAAGATTTAATTTAAAATTAGGGATTTTGAGAGGTTAAACTTAAAAAAATTTCAGCTTTTAAACTTTTATAAAAAAAAATTTTATATCTGCTGAGTTTTAATAAAATAAAACAATTTAGCGTTAATTATAAATATAATTATTACTACTATTAATACAGACACAAAAAAAATTTCAGATCCTTTAAATTTTTAAGTGTAAGATTTGTTTTTAAATTATTTCTCTTGTATCAGTGTCTTTCTTATTTGTTACCATAATGAAAGTAGATAAATATCTTATGATATTTTTACAGTTGCCCTTTAAAATTGAAGATATTATGAGATTTAATTTAAAGTTGTTTCATTGAATGTGAGAAAACAGACTTCAATTAAAAGATTTTAACACATTCTAAAATTAAAAAAGAGGAGTAAAATAAATGACAATACATACAGAAAAATTTTCTAATATTTTGGGAAAATATCCTTTCTCATTATTTGAAATAGATGGTCCATTGGATATATGGCAGGATGTTTATGGCCCTTACATAGATTCAATCGAAAGTAAAATTATTATCTCAAAAAAAAATTCTATAAAGACATTTAGAAATCACAATTTTGCATTTAATAATGCAGTTCAGCAAAGAATTGCTGACTTAATTATAAACGAAGTTGAAGAACAGATTTCTAATCCTACTTCTAAGAGTACAAGAAATGATTTTAAACCATTAAAGGATAGGATTGAAGATCAATATTCTGATGAGGGAGAAGAAGAGAATGGAAATCTTAAAATCACCTTTATTTTTACCAATAAGAAAATCCAACCATTAAAATTAATTCAAGTTCTTAAATTAACTGGTGAAGTTGAGAGATTTGCTCAATTACTGCATAGAAAAAAGCTTAAACAGTATTCTAAGATAATCCCACAAATTATCTTTATCTCTCTGTTTGGTTTTGAAGCATCAGTAGGAGACTATCTAAAAGATAATCTTTATGGAAAATTAAATAGAAACATGTCAATTTTGATTGTCCCGCCTATTGATAAGAAATTATGGAATAATTATTTTGTAACAAATTCAATGAAAGGTAAGGATGATTATGAAAACCATAAATCGGGATTTACTTTCGAAAGCTATAATATATTGAGAAAAAATGGTACAGCTAATCAATCCCAAATAAAAAAAATGGAGACCTACTATAATGATTTAAGGGAGAGTAAAGAGATCTCAGAATATAATTCTCACGAGTTAAATATTTGGGCAGATGCTTTGAGTATTAAAAATTCTTCTACCCTATTGGATGTAAAAAATTCAAGAGAGAAAATTAAAAAACTTATAATTGAGTAATCTATTCATAAAATGTATAAATTTTAAAAAATACAGAAAACCAATAATTTTGTTTTTTACTACATTTGGCTTTTTCATTATATTTTCTATTATTACAATAATTTTTAAAATTGAAATTCAAGCCACTGACTATGTTAAAATAATCAAATTTGATAGCACAGGACATTGGATATTATATTCATTTGGTATGGTTGTTTTAGCAGCAATAATTGGAGGATTATTAGGTGGATATTTGTTAGGTCCAATATTTCTTTACCTTCATAAATCAACAATAGGTCAAAAAATGGAATATGGAATAGAAATACGGGAAAATCCTGAAAAATTTAATTATACATTTAGAGCGCTATTTCCAGGTTTGACTAGTATTAACCTTGCTTTAATGCTCGTTATAAACGATGACATCGTAAACAACTTTATTTATATCGAAAAAGCGGGTGGTGAAGGTGTATTAATCACTTTAGGAATGCTACTTAGTATTACAGTCGGAATTTCTATGTTTTTATTCTCCTCCGTTTGGTTCTTGATAGATGCAGGTATTGTATATTCTAATGCTGAAAAAGTTGAGAATAAACGAGATCTGGTTGAAATTCGAAGTGTAGGAGGGTGGTACTTGTATTTTTTGCAAGGTTTCGCTGGAATTGGTTTAGCCTTTTCTTTTTATGTATTTGTTATAACAATGATCCAAAAAGGTTTTTTTGGGGGTCCAGAACTTCCTCTGTTTTTGATATTTCCGCTAATAATAGCGATCCTTTCGATACCTGCCGTGATATTATTAGATATTACTATTGAAAAACGAATAAATTATATATTAAGATGGGCAAAGAAGTTAGGAATTATAAAATATGTCCAAATTAAGTTCGAAGAAGTGATTGGTAAATAATCCAATTTTTTCTATATGTATATCAAATTCCATTCTTAATTCGACCTCTTTATCGCATTTTTTATACTTGATATAAATTCGACTAATTCTTGCTCCATTTTACTAAAATTGCTTAAATTTCTCTTAATGATATCTATTATTGCCGAGCCAATGATAATGCCATCAGCTCCTAATTCAGCTACAGCGGAGGCATGTTCTGGTTTAGATATGCCGAATCCCAAGAAAACAGGAATCCTCGTTTTGATTTTTTCTTTTACTCTTTTAATCGTTTCTTTCGTGATTTGAGCTACTTTTTCTCGAGCACCAGTAACACCCAATATTGATATTAAATAGATAAATCCTATTGCTTCTTTCAAGATCTTTTCTAATCTATCGTCCGTAGTAGTAGGAGCAATCAAAAATATAAGTGATATATTGTGCTTTTTGCAATATTTTAAAGCTAAGCCTGCTTCCTCAATTGGTAGATCGGCGATAACAATTCCATCAATACCACTCTCCTTGAATCTTCTCAATGTATTATCCAAAGAACTTTCTATTGTCTCTGACCCTTGAATTAGAATGTTATAATAAGTTAAAATAACAATTGGTTTAGTGAAAAATGTCCTAATTTTCTTAATTATATCGAGCGCTACTTTTGTATTGATGCCTGCTTCGAAAGCTCTCATATTTGCCTCTTGAATGGTAGGACCATCAGCAATTGGGTCGCTAAATGGCACACCTAATTCTAAAAGATCTATATATGGAGCGATCTTTTTAACCATCGATATAAACTGCTCAATCGAAGGATCTCCACAAACTAGAAATGGCATAAAATATTTTTCCTCTAATGAATTCTTCTCATTAAAAAGGTCCAAAATTCTATTTGTATCATTCATTTTACTTTAAACTCCAAACGTTGTTTGATTATATTTAGATCTTTAGAACCTGAACCAGATAAATTAATTATTACAATGTCATCCTTATTAAACTCACCCTTAATTTTTTCCAGACATGCAAGTGCATGCGATGACTCCAATGCTGGAATTATCCCTTCTAAAACGGATAATTTTTGAAAAGATTCTAGAGTCTCATTATCTGTTGCGGTTTCTACTCTAAGCCTTGATAATTCTTTTAAAAAACAATGTTCGGGACCAACACCAGGGTAGTCTAGTCCCGCACTTATAGAATGACTCTTTAATATATTACCATATTCATTTTGTAATAGATACATTAAGGATCCATGTAATACGCCTCTGCGACCTAAACCTAATGCTATTGAATGTTTTCCTGTTTCTAAACCCTCTCCAGCAGCCTCAACTCCAATTAACTGGACGTTCTCATTTTCAATGAAATCATACATTATTCCTATAGCATTACTTCCACCACCAATACAAGCCATGATTGCATTAGGTAATCTACCCTCTAACTCCATTATTTGCTTTTTAGTTTCAATTCCAATAATTCTTTGGAATTCTCTAACTAATAGAGGATATGGATGTGGACCGACAACGCTTCCCATTAAATAGTGAGTATCTCTTACATTGGTGATCCAATATCTAAGTCCATCATTAATTGCATCCTTCAATGTTTTTGAACCACTTTCCACAGGTATTACTTCAGCACCAAGTAATTGCATGCGATAAACATTGTAAGCTTGTCTAGCTATATCAACTTTTCCCATGAATACCTTTGTTTCCATACCGAAATAAGCTCCAGCAATAGCAGTAGCAAACCCATGTTGTCCTGCTCCTGTTTCTGCTACAAGCTTTTTTTTCCCCATTTTCTTGGCTAATAAAGCCTGTCCTATTACATTGTTTAATTTGTGAGCTCCACCATGAAGTAAATCTTCTCTTTTCAAATATACTTTGCATCCTACATTTTCGCTTAGTCTTTTAGCATAAAATAAAGGTGTTGGACGGCCCCCATATGATTCGAGTATCTGATAAAACTCTTTCTTGAAACTTTCGTCATTTCTATATTTTTCAAAAGCTTCATCCAGCTCACAAAGTGCCGGCATGAGAACCTCTGGAGCAAAAATACCTCCGAAATCCCCAAATTTACCGCACTTATTAGGATATATCCCATTATATTTCATATTTATTCCTCATAATGTTTTCTTAATTTCATTTACTTTTTTTAAAAAAATTTCAATTTTTAATGGATCTTTAACCCCTTTTTCGGATTCTAATGAGCTACTTACATCAATTCCATAAGGGTTTAAATTTTTAATTATAATTTCAATATTATTAATATTAATACCTCCAGCGACTATTATACTCGCTCCTTTGGTATTATCTATGATATCGGCAACGATATTAAAATTAAATTCTGTACCATGACCTTCACTATTATCAATTAAAAATCCAAAAAATTGGTCATAATATTTATTAATCTTATTAATTACGTCATCTTTATTGGAAGGATTTACTTGTAATGCTAAAATAATCTTTTTCTTCAAATCAGC
>SDNM01000138.1 GCA_004524385.1 Promethearchaeota archaeon | reverse complement strand
TTTGGGATATTTAAAAATGGTGGTTTTGCGGAATACGCTACCGTACCAGCATCCAGCCTTGTTGCCCTCCCTGACACAATTCCAGATAAACATGGAACTGTTTTTGATCAGATAGCAACTGGTTTATTTGCTATAAGGGAAGCGAATTTTTTAATCGGGGAATCAGCTGTCATATTAGGATTAGGTACAATAGGACAATTTTTATTGCAAAGTTTACTAGTATCAGGAGCGAGAAAATTAATTGTAATAGAAAAGAATCAATTTCGTCTTGAAGTAGCAAAGAAATTTAATCCAGATATTGCTTTAAGCAAAGTGAATCTAGGAAAAGTGAGAGGAGCTACGGAACGGCGAGGGGCTGATTTTGTTTTTGAATGCACAGGAAGACCTGCCGCAATTAATGCGACTGCTGATTTAATTCGTAAGGGAGGAACATTAGTTCAAGTAGGAGTGTCTGATGCACCATTTGAATTTAATTATTTCCCTTTTATTATGGGTCATAACAAAATTCAATGTGTATATGCATGTCATCCAAAAGATTTTGAGTATGCTGTAGAATTAGTTGCTAAAAAGCTTATTGATCCTGAACCAATTGTCACAAAAATCATCTCTTTAGATGATATCGTGGAAGAGGGTTTTCAAGAAGCTATAAAACCCGATACTAAAGAGATAAAAATTATTGTAGAGCCATAAAATTCTATTTTCTTAAAATTTTTTTTTAATTTATCATATGGATAAAAATTGAGCTTCAGAAAGATTACTAATTAAAATTCAAATAAATCTGAAAAATAAACTTTAATTAACGCTTATATCTATTTTATTTATCATGAAATCAATTGAGTCATCACAAAAAGATATTTTTAAACGTTTTCAAGATAAATTAGAAGAGTTAAAAGTTACTCTTCCACCATTAGGAGGAAATCGTGGTAATAGTTGTGCTGCAAATACACTAACCAGTATTTTGGATGTATTAAACTTGAAAGATTTTGATAACGTCTATTATAACAATCTTGCGATCCCTTTTAGTGGTTTTGGAAGCTATGTGACAAGAAAGGGGTGGAAAGGACCATGCGGTATTGTATCTGGTGCCATAGCTGCAATTGGAATAATAATGGGTGGTCAAGAAAAGGCAAAATCCGAAGATGTACCAATGATATATATGAAGGCTCTAAGATTTGCTGATAAATTTGAACAAAAATTTGGATCATTAAGTTGTCAAGATCTCTGCGGATATGATTTAAGTAAAGATTATCAACAATATGCTAAGAATAAATTTTGGGAAAAAAAATGCTGCGATTTTGTTCTTTTTGCGATTGAGCTAGTAAGTAAATTGACAAAAAAATATTTGAAAAATAAATGGAAATAAATAATTTTGGGATTAAGTCCTTTTTATTTTTTTTATTTGCCTATTTTCGACAGTATAGAGATAAAATAATTTCTAGGCTCCCTAAGAAAATTGGGTTAAAGGAATTAGCGAAAGAGGCCAATCAACCTTAGTTATAAATGTACAATTGAATTATATCTAAATATATAAGGCTATTATTTTATTAATAAAAAATTGTTCAATGTGAAACAATAAGTTTTAATATGAGAAAATAATGCTTGCAAAAATGTTCAATTTTTAATAAAGATCTTAAAAATTTTTTAAATTACCAAAAAATTTTTATATAATTATCCACATAATTTAAGCAAAATTAAAAATTTTTTAAAAAATATATTAACGTTTCAATAAAAATTTTGATTAGAATGGATGTTGTAAAAAACTTGTTGATCAATATTGACTCTGATGTTATAGACCAAGAAAGTCTCGATAAACTATATGCTTTAAACAACGAGCATGTTTTAAAGATTGTGAACGAATTTGTCTCTCGATGTAAACCTAGTAAGGTTACCGTGATTACAGATTCTCAGGAAGATATAGATTATGTACGATATCATTGTATAGAAATTGGTGAAGAATCGAAATTAGAAATTGAGGGCCATACTATCCATTACGATGGATTTGTCACTATGTCAAATCACGACCAAGCGAGGGATAAAGGAAACACTAGAATATTAATTCCTAAAGGCGGATATAAACCTCCTGCTCTAAACACAATTGATAGGGATGAGGGTTTAAAAGAAGTCTTAGAATTTATGGATGGATGTATGGAGGGGCATGAATGTTTAATTAGATTCTTTTGCTTAGGTCCGAAAAATTCGAGATTTTCGATTTTGGCGCTGCAATTAACAGATAGCTTCTATGTAGGTCACTCCGAGGATCTATTATATAGATCAGGTTATGAAGAATTCAAAAAATTAAAAGGTTCTAATGAATTTTTTTATTTCATTCATTCTTCTGGAGAATTAATAGGAGACCCACCAGTAACAAAGAATCTTGATAAACGCAGAATTTATGTGGATTTAGAGGGTGGGCGCGTGCTTTCGGTATGCAACCAATACGCTGGTAACAGTCTAGGCCTAAAAAAACTTGCGCTTCGCTTAGCTATAAATAAAGCTAATAAAGAAGATTGGTTAGCAGAGCATTATTTTATTCTTGGAGTTCATCCAAAGGGTAAAAAAAGAGTGTCTTATGCTGTTGGAGCATATCCTTCAGCATGCGGGAAGACGAGTACTGCAATGCTTCCAGGACAAACTATTGTAGGCGATGATATTGCATACCTTCGACCTTGGGACGATGGATATGCTCACGTTGTAAACATTGAGCGGGGGATTTTTGGTATAATTAAGGATGTAAACCCTGAAGATGATCCTGTTATATGGGATACCATAACCACTCCAAGAGAGACGATTTTTTCGAACGTCCTAACAAAGAATGGTAAGCCTTATTGGATAGGAGATGGACGAGAGATTCCCGAGAGTGGTTTTAACTTCTCAGGTCAGTGGAATAAGGGAAAGACCGATGAGAATCAGAAGGAAATCCCTCATGCCCATCCAAACGCTCGTTACACAGTAAGAATTGAAGAGCTGAGCAATGCAGATCCCGATCTTCACAATCCAGATGGTGTTCCCGTTCATATGATTTTCTATGGTGGAAGAGACAGCGACACTATGCCCCCGGTACTTGAAAGCCTCGACTGGGAACATGGTGTATTTCTCGGAGCGTCTATTGAATCTGAAACCACTTCGGCAACATTAGGTGCAGAGGGTGTGAGAAAACATCAACCTATGGCTAACTTAGATTTCGTAGTTGTGCCCTTAGGTAAATATTTAGAAAATCACCGAAAATTCGGAAAGAGATTAGAACACTGTCCCAAAGTGTTTGCGATGAATTATTTCCTTAAAAATCAGGATGGTAAGTATTTAAACGGCATGTTAGATAAGTTATGTTGGGTTATTTGGGCAGAAGGACGTTCTCATGGAGATTATGAGGCAATTAAGACGCCAGTAGGGTATATTCCGAAATATGAGGATTTGAAAGAACTGTTCAAAGAATATTTGGGGAAAGATTATACCAAGGAAGACTACATGGAACAATTTGAAATTCGAGTGACTAAACTATTAAAAAAGCTAGAACGAATAGAGATGATGTATAGGAAAGAAGAATGTGTTCCTGATTTTTTCTGGACTATTGTTAATGAAGAAAGAGAGAAACTTTTAAATCTTAAAGAAAAATACCAAAAAGAAGAAATCCCTCCCGATGAATTTTTATAAATAAATCCTTTGTAGAAAATTTTATTCATTTTATTTTTAATAAAGGACTTACTTTCGTGTGATACTACGATATTATACTTTTTTTTTATCTTTTTTTTTAATTTTAAAAATAATTACTAGGTTTTTTCTCAATTTCGATGAATTTGTGGATATTAAAAACTTAGAATGACATTAAATGAGAAAGGTATGATAAATGAAATCGACACAATTTTGTGAGAAAAAATATCTAAATAAATTGGAAAGTACCCTTAGATTTCATGAATTATACAAATTAGATAAGGAAAAAGTTCAGAAATGTAAATTCAAATTAATTTCTGAGCTTGTAAATGAATTATTTAAATATAAAAATTGCCGAGATTGCTATGTCAATATTTCTAATTTAATAGTATTATTTCTAACCATTTTTGATAAAGAATCACCATGTGATAAATACTCAGAATCTGAAGAAGATGAATCCATAGATGAAGAACTTGAATATAAAAGTATTTTGAAAAAAGAATTCAATGATTTTCTATAAAAAAGAAATTTAATTTCTGTTTTTTAATACTATTTTATATGTTTCATTAACATCCTATAATTCAATACTGTTCTTTAATTCTTTTATAGAATATAGATATTCAATCAATTTTTTATACACTTTTTCTTGTTCAGAATCATAAAAATATTATTTAATTGTGTATTTAACACATCATGAGTGAGATAATAAAACCTCGAGAATTACATGGAACAAAATTAATTGGATATTCTATAGGTTTTTTTGGACTATTTTTAACTAATCTCTTAATTGGCGTATTTGCCTTTCAATTCTATGTTTACACCGTCAATTTAAATTCTATAATTGTGTCTATTGGAATTGCCGTCCGCTTAATTCTCGCTGCTGTATTTTCAATTGTATTCGGAGTTATGACAGATAATAAAAAACCGGGGCGATTCGGAAAACGACGACCTTTTTTACTTTATGGATTGCCTATTTGGGTTTTAACTAGTGTTTTATTATGGTTCCCTCCTTGGTATTGTCCAAAGAATAATTCAATTTTTTTGCCTACAGCGATTTATTTTTGTGTAGTAATCATTTTAAATTCAATATCAGGAACTTTAATCTTGACAGCCCACATATCAATGTTGCCTGAACAGTCTCAAACGCACGATAACAGAAAAAAAGTAGCATCAATGAATACTTTTTTCACAATCATTGCTTCAATATTATCTCTTTTACTCCCATTGATGATTCAGAGTATACTTGAAGATCCAACTGCCGTTAAATGGTGGGAGCCTTCTGGAAAAGTACTTCTTTTTTATATGCCATTGATAGGCATCGGTTTTGTTATTTTTGGAGTAATTACGTTAATGTTAACATTTTTTTCAGTAGATGAAAGCTTTCATAATACCTCTACAGACACTGAAATGAAAAAAAAATCAATTTTGGCTACTTTTCAACAAATGGTAATTCCTGCCAAGGATAAAAAGTATAGAAAGTATATGGCTGTGAGATATTTTAATAGTATTGGAAGCAGAATCTTAGGTATT
>SDNM01000137.1 GCA_004524385.1 Promethearchaeota archaeon | reverse complement strand
CGTTAAAAAATGGAACAGCATGAATCTAAAGGTAAAAGCAAAATTATCAAAGAAACATTTCCCTCTGAAATTATCTCCATTATCGGAGATATTTTCGCTGGGTTTATGCTTTTATTATTAGTTCTACCTTTTAAGAGTTTTCCTATTTTAATAATGATCGTTCCCGCCTTACTTTCTCTTAGAGGAAATTTAAGTGGACCTTTTATTGCTAGAACTTCTAGAGACTTTATTGTAGGAGAATTCAATAAAAGATCCTGGGTTCAAAATACTCTAGCAACCTTTTCTTTAGCAATTATTACGGGTTTTTTTATTGGTCTATGTTCATTTATGATTGACCTTTTTCTTATAAGGACTTTTATCCTGCCAATTGAAGTTGTTATTTTAATATCAACAATCTCGATTATTTTAACCTTATTAATATCCATTCCCAGTTCTACTTTATTAAACTATATTAGTTTTAAATATGGATTAGACCCAAATAATACGGTAAATCCTTTAATGACAGCTATAGATGATTTTTTCACTGTTATTTGTTTTTATATAACATTAATTATATTTGGAGTGCCTTAGGAAATGAAGTATTTTTGGAAAATAATCAAGGAATCTTTAATAATAGTATTAATATCGTCGTTTATGGGATTACTTTCTGGAACTCTGTTATCTGCAAATCAAGAACTCTTCTATGCGATTCCAATTATATTATTAATACTTCCCTCATTAAATTCGTTAATTGGAGATATCTCAACAGTTTTAGTGTCTCGAATTACCTCTGCCTTATATATCGGTACATTGCCACCAAAAGTTCAGAAATCAGAAAGATTAAAAGAGAATTTTTTTGGTTTACTCACCACAATTCTTTTAAGTTTAATAGTTTTAATCGCTTTAGGTTATATATTAGCGATAACAATAAGAATTAAAATATTTAATCCTTTCCTAATTATTTTCATTCTCCTTCTTACAATTTTATTATTATTTTTCATTATGTTCATCTCATTATTCATTAGTTCAATATTGTTATTTAAGAGAGGAAAAGATCCTAATAATTTCTTAATTCCGTTCATAACATCATTGGCAGATTTTCTTACGCCTTTTTTCTTAATTGTTTTTATCACAATATTTATATAAAATTAAAAAATAGAAGTATATGAGTGAATTAAAGTAGATGCCAGCAAAAAAAAAGAAATTTAAATATCAGCCTTTATCCTTAAAAGATATTTTAAGGGAAATGAAGCAAAATATCGATCTAATGATCGACTTAGCATATTCGGCTATTAAGTTTAGGAGCAAGGAGTTAGCTGATGAAACATACAAAATTGAACAGAGAATCCATGAACTCACTTTCCTTTTGAATACACAGATAATTCAATCTCGACCCAGAAGATTTGAAGAAGCTAAAAAATTGGAACCTATTATTGTTTTGGGCTCGTCAATTGATAAAATTTCAGATGCTCTTTCTGATATTGCTCGTGTTGTTTATGTTAACACAGATATTTCTCAATTTACACAACTCTTCTGGGACTATGTCCCAGAGCCTATTGTTAAAATTTCAGTAAAAAAGAAATGTGAATTTAGTGGACAATACCGAAAAGATGTGCACTTTAGATCGAAACATGGTGTAGATTTAATAGCTATAAAAAGAGGAGATAAATGGCTTTTCAGTAAAGACGAAAAAATTCTTGAGAATGATATCTTAATTATTAAAGGTGAAATTCAACCTATTAAGGATGTGAAAGATAGATGTCGCGATGAAGAACCTTTTTCTTTTGAAATTGGAGATAAAGAAATCAAATCATTTGAGGAACTCGAAAATCCTGAGATTATGGAAAAACTCGAAGAGCTCAAAAGGAATTATATTTTAATTACAGATATTTCTGAAACAATGATTGAATTAGCATTTGCAGCATTATTTTTTAATAATTATGAAGTTGCTGAAGATATTTTAGAAATAGAAGAATTTATGGACGGTTTAAATGTCGCTTTTGAAAAAGACTTATTGGAACTCGCTCAATTGTTCAAATATCCTAGAGATCTTACTGGAATAATGAGAATTGTTTTTTCCTGTGAACTAATTGCTGATGCAGCTGCAAATATTGCGGAGAATATAGTTAAAGGATTTGAACCACATCAGATATTTCAATTGGCAATTGATGAAACCCCAGAGATTGTTGTAAGAGAAACATTATCGGAAGATTCATTTTTTAGAAATAAAACTTATGAAGAACTTCAGGATAGTCGCTATAAACGTGGATTTCATATTATAGCATTGAAACGAGAAAACAAATGGATATACAGTTTTAAGCCAGATTTTGTATTTGAAAAAAATGATTTGCTCATTGGATTGGGGCCAAAAGAAACCGTTGATCAGTGGCGGAAATGTGTACATCCAGAGAAATTTAAAGATTAATAAAATTAAATGGGGGAAAATATTATGAATAATGAAAAAATGAAAGAGATTTTTGACGAAACTATGAATGAAATAGCTAATCAAATAAGGAAAAATATTAATAATATTAATAAAAACGATGTTCTGGATTTAATTGATTTAATCCTTAAAGTTAGAAACTTAAAAAATAGAGTATTTATATATGGTGCAGGTCGATCCGGATTTGTGGGGCGATGTTTTGCACAAAGATTAATGCATTTAGGAATTGACTCCTGTTTCATTTCTGATGCTGTGACTCACCGATATACTCAAAATGATTTGTTAATCATGATTAGCGGAAGTGGTGAAACACCTTCATCTGTCGCAATTACCCAAAAAGCGAAAGAAATCGGCGGTAAAATTGCATTCTTCACAACAAACATAACCAGCACTATTGGAAAATTATCAGATTTTATTATCAGAGTTGAAGGAAAAAGCAAGGATAAAGCTATTTCTGAAAAAACATTAGCTCCCTATACGAGTTTATTTGATATCTCATCTTTATCGGTTTTAGATTCAATTGGAGCAATATTAATGAATATTTTAGGTGTAAGTGAAGAAGATATTGATAAACGCCATGCATCAATAGAATAAGAATAATAATAAGCTAAAAAAGAATAAATAATTTATTTAACTAAAGTATAAAATATTTTAAACTTCCTTCCTTGTAAAATGATGATTTTATGAATGAATATATTGAAATTTTATTAATTTTAAATTTTATTACCCTAAAATTATTTATTTACATATCTCACTTTAATTTGTGATTTCGATGCATGATTTTATTGAAATAAAACGAATAAAAAATTCTAGAAAAGGAAGAGGGGCATTTGCAAAAAAAAATATCAAAAAAGGGACACTCGTCGAGGTGGGTCATATACTATTAATTTCAAATGATGACTATGAAAAACTAGCGGATACAATATTTTGGTCATATTGCTTCGAATGGGACGACCCAAAATATAATGGGGAGAACCCAGCAGCAGTACCATTAAGTGCATGCCAATTCATCAATCATTCATATTCTCCGAATTTAAGATATGAATACGATTACAACAATTTAACTATTGAGTATTATGCTGAACAGGATATCGCAAAAGACGAAGAGCTAACAGTAAATTACAATGGAGTCGTAGACGATAAGAGTCCCGTGTGGTTTGAAGTTGAGAATTAAATTTTTTAATTCTCATTTACTTTTTCTTAAAGATTTTAAAATTTTTAAATTCATTATATCTTCTTTCATATCTTTACCTTTTGGGGTCTCTAGAATACCAGGATGATCTTTAAAATTTTCATCGTTAATAAAGAATCCAAACGGTTCTTTCCCTATTTTCCCTTGTCCTATATGAATATGTCTATCTACTCTAGATCCACATTCTTTATCTGTATCGTTTAAATGGAAAGCAAACAGATATTCTAATCCAATAGTGTCATCAAAATCTTCCCACATCTTGTTATACTTCTTTTTCGTGGTATAATCATAACCCGCAGCAAAAGAATGGGCAGTATCAAAGCATATACCAATTCTATCTTTATTTTGAATTTTATCAATGATAGTTTTAAAATGATGAAATTTATTACCCAGTCCTTTTCCCTGGCCTGCCGTGGTTTCTAATAAAATAATCAAATTTGAATCTTTAGTTTCATCCATTAATTTATTTAATTGTTCAGCAATTTGATATAATGCTTCAGATTTCGTAATATTATCTTTATCAGCTACAGGAATAACTCCTGGATGCATGTTTTCAAATTCTAATTTTAATTTTTCTGCTTTTATAAGTTCGTCTAACATAGCGTTATATGATTTTTCCAACTTTTCTTTATCAGTACTAGCGAGATTAATAAGATAGCTATTGTGACTTATAACTGGCCAAATATCATTTTCTAATTCATTTCTTTTTTTCAAAAATTCGTCTATTTCTTCTTGTTTTAATGGTCCCGATGACCATCCGCGTACATTTCTAATAAAAACTTGTATCGCTTCACATCCAAGTTCCTTTCCTCTAATTAAAGCCATATATTTTCCACCACTTACGCTCATATGGGCACCCAATCTCATCAATATCTCACCTAAAAAAAATACTATTATAATTATATTAGGTTTTTAATCTAAATATTATTATTATATTTAAATTAAATAAATATCTAAACAAGGTTATTCTTCATGACAATGGGGGGATTACATTTATTATCTGGGCTTGTATTTGCCAGTTTTATTAGAAATGAGAAATATAAAAAAGCCAAGTGGGGTATAGTATGGGGGAGTATCTTTCCCGACATAGATATACTTGCAAGTATTATTATATTTCTATTCACAGGGAATATTAATAACGCAATGTTTATTCATCGAACAGTAACTCATGGTTTTTTCGCAATGGGACTAGTTGTGCCCATTGGATTTTTAATTTCTCGAATGCGCACGGAATTGAAATGGGTATTTTTATTTTCTCTTGCGTTTGCGTTTGGTATGTTAACTCACACCTTTTATGATTTATTGGACGGGTATGTTGCGATTTTTGCCCCGCTTACGTACACGAGATACTCAATTACAGGTGTCTCTGATCCAGATGTCTTGACCCTAGGTACTTTTTTCAAAGTATATAATTCAATAGATGGAATGAGTGATGTTATATTTTATCTCTTGCTATGGTATTGGGCAACTCGTAAAGCGAATATTGCGAATGAGCTAAAATTTGCGAAAAAATTATTAATTGTGTCTTTTATTTCAATTGTGTATTTTAGCTGTCTGTTAGTGCTTGCCTT
>SDNM01000136.1 GCA_004524385.1 Promethearchaeota archaeon | reverse complement strand
TTTTTAATTTTTTTTGAATCAACCTTTTTTGGTGATTTTATTTTTTTCTTCATTGATTTTTTAGGTTTTTTTTCACTTTTCTTCTTTTTTTTAACTTTCTTGAGTGATTTTGGTTCAGTAGTAACTTTTTTGGATTTTTTTGATGGTTTTTTAACCCTTTTTGGTAATTTTCTTGCTTTTTTCAAGGATTTCTTTTCTTTTTTATCAATTTCTTCCGCTAATAAAGTATCTAAATCCGTAGTTTTTGTCTCTTTAGCTTCTTTAGGTTCAATTTTTTCTTCAGTAATGATTTCTGCTGGTTCGGCTTTTTCACCTTCTGCCGGTCTTTCTTCTATTTTCTTGGGTTCTAATTCAGAGACTTTTACATATCTACCTCTGCGTGGTTTCTTTTTAAGAGGTTCTTCTGGCAGTTTTTCTATCTTCTTTTTAGTTCTTTTAGCATAAATAAAAGTTAATAAACCAATTAAAACAAATAATAAAACCATAATCACTAGAAAATATTCGAGGATATAATTACCTAATCCTTTATCAATGACTTCCACAGTAATTGTATCTTGTTTGATATAGGGTTCATTTGATAAAATATTTTTAGCAAATATAGTTATTTGTATATCTAATTCACTATAATCAGTGTCTGAAATATCTATTATAAAAATAATTTCAATGGAATCTCCTGGAGTAAACCAGTCTAATAAATTATTATCTTGTCCTCTTATTTTATAATCCAAATCCTTTTCCTCTATATCGATTGTTATATCAATTATTCTTAAAATTGAATTTCCTATGTTTTTTAGCTTAAAAGTTATAGCCGTGTCTGTATTTCTATAAACAATAGATTCATCATCTTTACTAGAGATTGAAATTCTATTTAATGGTTTTATTATTCCTATTGTTATATTAATGGAATTATTTAATCTGTAATCATCTCCTTTCCAACTCAATCGAATTACTAAAGTTTCTTCAAAATCAAAATCTAAAGTATTAATAGAAAAGCTCGAGAAACCATTTGCATCAGTTAATTCTGTTTGATCAGAGATATTAACCCAATTATTATTTTGATAGTATTGACATAAAACACTTTTATTTGGCAATGGAATCCCAAATTCAGTAGTTAAAACTGAACTTAAATCAAAAGTGTTTCCTTTGATTGGATTTTCAGGATTTACTACGATATCATTAAATAAAGTGTCAACTTTTAACTCAAATTCATCAATAAATTGATTATAGGTGCTAATATAGCAATCATCGTATATATTTATCGTTAAAATAGTTTTATTAGGAAGGTAAACGCATTTGTCTCTCTCAATAGATTTCATAATTATAGATCCGCTAGCCACGGTTGATATTGTTTCAAGAATATAGCCTTCAAATATATTATCTGTTTCATTAATTATTAAGGAATAATTATTACTAATATAATTGCCTGCAAAATTATTTTCAATATACACAGAGACTATAGTTTTTGCTCCACTTTGCCTAATTGGAGCATTTAAACCATTCCAAGCTAAATCAGCCTTTATTTCCGGTATTGTTAAATTAACAGCAAATTCTTTAGTATCTCCTCCCCCAGGACTATATTTTCCAAGTTCTATCTCTTCAGAGATAGTTTCATTAATAATCCAATTCTCGTTGGCAAGAGATACAAGCTTTACTGATATTTTAACATCTACATCAAATCCTAGATTCAGATTCTGAATTAATACTTTAAATTTAACTATTTCCCCAGGATTTAATATAGTTTCGTTCTGAAGAAAATTTTTCATATATACTTCAAGCTTATGCTCCTCATCGTAATCATAAGAGAATATTCCCTCATTAATAGAAAGAGTATTATTCACAGGATAAAAATTTGGAACATAATGTCCAGTAGTATTTTTTATTGACCCGATTAATACTTGATAGTTATCTAGAACATTATTGATAGGATCAGCAATTACATAATTGAGACCATTATCTCTTTCATATGAGCAATTTTGTAGATTAATATCATAGGCATCAATATGAATATTGATTTTATCACATCCGATAATTGAACCATTTGTCCAGAAAAATCCTAATGTATAATCTTTCGCTAATGGAAAAGCCTGAGTTATATTTAATATAGTTTGATTACTAAAATCATAGTAAAGATATGATCCATCTGAGGCTTTTTTACCCTTAGTAGAGAAAAGTTCCGCAGAAAGAAATTTATCATTATTTGGATAAAACAACGAAACCTTTGCATAGGCATTTTTATTTTTAGGAGCTAATCCATTGTGATCTCGTATATCAACTTTTACAGAGATATTATCTCCGTACATAAAACCATAGGTTTCCCATAAAATTCCTTTAAAATTAATATAACTATGCATGTCGTAAATTGCATTTGAGCTTGTTAAATTTAGAGAATAATTACCTGTAAATTTAGCCTTATCTAAGGGATCGATAATACTTGTATTTACAACGAATTTTTCATAATTCGGTAGCTCATCAAAAGAAAATTCTCTGTTTGTCTTGTTATATGTTTGAGTAACATTAGGGACAGCTAAATTCTGAGCTGTATAATATTCAGGATAAATATACCAGAATTGCGTAAAGTTCCAATTGTCGAATTTAGAATCAAATAAATTTAAAGAGTAATTAAAGATCCATTCCGGGGTTCTAAGATAATTCACTTGATAGAAAGATGTGATATTTTCTTCAGTAAAAGCCTCAACGGTATAATTTACATTAAACTTAAATCCTTTAATATAGGTTTTATTCCAAGTAAGATTCACTCGAAATTTGTTATCTCTATAAATACCAATCGAAGGGTTAAAATCGTAAGACCACCGTCCCCAACCCCATGTAAGAACTGGACTATCTCGCTGTTCTGCAGTCTGTCCTGTAATCCAATATAATAAATCCCACTCATAATTTTTTTTAAATGTATCAAATGTAATATTTTGAATTCTTAAAGTGTTTGTTCCACTAATTATAAAATCGGAAGGTATGATTCCTCTAGTTACAGGGATGTAACCTCTAGTTACATTTAATATAAATTGACTGGCATCTAAGGGTCGTTGATCCTGAGCTTCAGTGGAAAGATAAGAGCGGGCTCTATTCCAAGTGTCACCATTATCTGTTGTTATTTTTAATACATGATCATTTATACCATCCCCATAAGTAGTAGCAGGAAGAGTCACCAAACTATAAATATCAGGATCAGAACTATTAGATTTAATCACAATAAAATAATTGTAAAGAGTTAAATTATTGGTTTTACTGGAATTAAAATCAAAATAAAAAAGCTCATCTCCATGATAATCGCTATATTTCCATGATTTTGAATCTAATGGTCCATGTGTTAAATTTGGTTGTATTATTGTAGCATCGGTGGATTGTATTAAATTATTTGTTGATCTCTCCATCGTATTATTTGCTCGATAAAGAGAAATATCTAAACATGTATTTCTAGCCTTTTTAAGGTTTAAAGTTCTTATCCATGCGTAAAATCCATTTACAGTTGATTTTAATCCACGCAAATCAAATTCTAAAGCAACATATGTTTCATTCGTTATTTCTAATTCTAAAACTAAAAAAGACGTGATATCAAATTCATATAAAGTAACATTAAAATCTGAATTATCACTTCTATCGAAAGTAAATCGAATGAATGCGTAATTTGTAGAGTTAGTATAATTTAAATTTTTATTTATTATTATTTCGTCAAGGTAATGAGGTCCAAGCGTACTGTTTATTTCAATCGTATTTGTTATATTTTTAAAATCTCCAGTATCGTAAAAATCCTTCATATAGACAGTTAAATTAGCGTCCAAGCTAATATTATAAATAGAATTTAATATGAATCCTATAATATTTTTTCTATCAAAATCAACCTTGTCACCATGACTACTGGTACTAAGAACAGAAAAATTCGTACAAATGGTAAAATTTATAAATCCATTACTCGAACTTATGTTCCAATATGTTAAATCATTATCATCAGTTAAATAATCGAATCCGCCATTTAAATAACCTGTTCCATTATGAATTTTAACACTAGCAAAATTCGACTCATAAGGATACTCCTCAAAATAACTACCCCCAGAGGGATTTAAAGCGCTATCACTTTCTATGGGATACTCTGTGGTAAAATTATTATCAAAATTGAAATAGAATTCTCCAGAACTAAGATTTGCGTTAGGTACTGGAGCCGTAATATTAAAATATCCATTATTATTTAACGAACTAGATCTATTATTCATATAAGTTCGAACTGTTCGATTAACTCCTTTCCCAGTAATAAAATCAGTTAGATTTAAGTTTCCAGAACTATGAGGATTTTTAAAATCTTCCAAATCAATTGGAATCGTAATATCTCTTTTATCGGAGTTAGACTCAAATTGATTTATTGTAGGTAAATTGGATATAAGTATTAAAAAAATAAAAATACCTATCAAAGAAAGTCTCTTGATTTTCTTTTTTTTCGGAAGCAACAGAACAACCGTGTATTATCCAGTTTAGTTTAATTATAAAATAATTTAATAATAATAAAATTTCCCAATTTGATATTTGCTAATCGTTAAATATTATATAATTCGTTAACTATTCTTATATCGAGACATAAAATATTTAAATTTGGATGATTAAGCAATGAGCGAAGAATTGATATTTAAAGAAATTGATGATAATAAAGAAGAATATATCGAATTTCTTAGAGAATTAATTAAGGCTAAATCTTATAATCCCCCGGGAAACGAAAAAAATGTTGCTTTAAAAATTAAGGATTATTTAAGTAGAGAAAGAATCAAATGTGAGATTTTGCCTTTTGGCGACAATCGTGCTAATTTATTAGCATTTTTAAATGATAATTTTAATAACAAAAATCTTTTATATAATGGACACATGGACGTAGTTCCACCAGGAAATGAAGCAGAGTGGAAAAATCCCCCTCTTTCAGCTACAATTAAAAGAAATAAACTCATATTTGGTCGAGGAGCAACAGATATGAAAGGTCCGTTGGCAGCAATGATTATAGCATTGAAAATTTTAAAAAAATTAGATCTAAATTTATCAGGAAATTTAATTTTAAACGCTGTTGCTGATGAAGAAACAGGAGGAAAATTAGGTACAAAATGGTCCTTAGATAATAAATTGAATGAGATAAAATGCAATTTTTCGGTGATAGGAGAACCTTCTGGTCTTAATCCTCTTCCAAAGGCAATA
>SDNM01000135.1 GCA_004524385.1 Promethearchaeota archaeon | reverse complement strand
CAGAAGGCGGTAAAGTTAGCATTCTTGAGGATAATCGCGACGATTGCGTAGGTTGTCGAGCCTGCGAGACACAATGTCCTGAAGAAGCAATAGAAATAATAGAGAATTAGATTCTGTCTCAATAAAAATTGTTAAATAATAAAAACCTTAAATTCTTTTTTTATTTTTTATAAATCTGCGCAAAGGAATACAATAATTTCTTTTATGTAAGTTTTCACATCTTTTAATTTTATAGTTTCATTTACACCATGTGCATTTGATCCAGGATTTCCATTTCCGTGCATAATCATGTCATAAGCTGTTAAGTATCCCATATCTGTAGATCCCGACATTCCTATAGTTAAGATTTTTTCAATGGGTACATTTTGAACAAGACTCATGACTTTTTTAATTCTATTAGATGCTGGTGAATCACCTCCAATTTTAAGAGCCGGATATCCCCAAATGAACGTTGTTTTTACATCTAAAGCCTTACTCTTCTCTCTTCCTCGTTCAATAGCTTCTTTTATTTCTTTTTCAACATCTTCTATATTCTCATCAGGTATATATCGTCGATTAACGGTTAAAGTACAGAGATCTGGTACGATATTTGATTTTTCTCCTGATCTAATTATGTCTAGATTAAACATAGGAGACATATTTCGCTTCTCGCCAGTCCCTAGTTTTGGGAATCCCGGGATATCCTTGCTTTGACGTTCTTCTACAATTTTTTTAAGCAGCATAAGCTCATCTAAAATCGGAATCATCTCTTCTAAAGCATTTACACCCAAGAAATTCATACCAGAGTGGCAACTTCTTCCATGAGTTTGTATTATTACATCTAAGTGCCCAGCTGCACCTAATGGGATGATAGGGGAGACTACTCCCTCCATACAAAACACAATTCCCTTTACATATCCCTCTTCTTCTAAATATTTGATTCCAGGATATTGTCCTCCCTCCTCATCAGTACAAAGACAGACATTGATATTATATTTTGGTGTTAATTTCATTTTTTCAATAATTTCTAAAGCGAGAATGAGGCTAACCATAGACCCCTTCATATCGGAGGTGCCACGACCATATATCTTTCCACTTTTTATCATAGTAGCTTCAAATGGGTTAAAACGCCATTTCTTTTTTCCATCATTAGGGGCGGGCACTACATCCATATGAGCATAGAAGCTAATTTCCTCTTTTTGTTTAAAATCTTTGACAGCTACAAGATTAACACGAGGGCCTTCTAAGCCTAAGGGATCATCTTTTATAAGTTCCTCCGGAACGGTTACCTCTTTAGTAGAATATCCTAATTCCTTAAAATATGGTTTTACAGCTTTAACAAATTCTGGATAATTCTTACCAGGTGGGATGGTTGTATTAATATTAATAACCGTTCTCATTAAATCCATAATTTTATCGTTATCTAAATTATCTACTTCTTCATAAATTTCGTTTAAATTATCCATTTACTATCCCTAAATTTTAAATTATTATAATTAATCTTTATTTAAGATATAATAAAACTATTCGTAGGAAAAGAAAGAAAAAATTCCAATTTTATTTCTTAGAGGTAGGTCTCTTTTTTCGTAAAAAATCTTCCATTTCAATCAACGTCGATTTGGGTTAGTTTACCATAATAATATTCTATTGCATTTTTTACAAACTCCATGGTTAATTTGCATATTAATGCAATTTTCATGGTAAGCAGCTCCGCATTCTTTACAGAGATAAATATTTCCACTAAATCCGGCAAATTTTTTACCACAGAAGGCACATTTACTAGAAGATTTAAAATTATTGTCGTTTGCTTCTATAATTTGAGAGGTACCAGATAAACCAATCCCGCTCCCAGCTGTAGTTGGTGTTAAAAAATCGCCTGATTGAGGAGGTCTTATACTTTGTCCTTCTAATTGAGCTTGGGGAGGAGATTGTTGTTGAGGTGGAGTTTCCCAATCTGAAACATACCGCTCCGCTGGTTTTTTGTCAAGACCCATTCTCTTTGATATCTTTTCATCTAAAATATTTGTTATGATTAATGCTGAGGCATATTTTCCTTTAGCACCTCCTTTTTGAAGATGAGTATGAGAAATCATATGAACTATTCGGCCTCCTTTTTTTCCATAATCAAAATATACTAATACAGGAGATTCGCCCCATTTCTGTTTAAGCTCCATTGAAGCTATCAATGTCTTAACAGCGCCAGATTTTAAAATTTGAATAGGAAAAGATCGAGTTTCAAGCCACCAACGGAATTCTGTTTTTCCAGTATTAGCACTTGTTTTATTGGCCCATTTTTTTTGCTGAATTTCACCTAAAACACCTTCTAAAAAAGGATGATTTGGCTCTAAAATTTGACAAGCAACAACAGCATCCTCTGTTTTTATTCGGTTCCAACAAATAAAACCAGGAAAAATATTTTGGATAATATGGTGAATTGCCCAATCCGTTGTGAGTAACCAGCCACCATTCGACACAAAATCTTTAATTTTTGAATGAGCAATAGGAGGAATTTCATCTCCAGGGCACCCAATTAAGACGAGATCATATGAATCTAAGTCAGTTTTTAAGATAGCTTTTGGTTTTATTATCGTCTTTTCAGAGGCATACATATGTCGAATAATTTTTTTCGGTTTTTCGAATTTCCCATCAATAGCGAGAATCTTTCCATGTTCTTCAACCGCTTTAACGACATTGCCTTTATTCAACGCCTCCATTTTGCGTTTTTTAACTTCGGAATAAATGTCTTTCCATGAACTCATTTATTTCTCAATCCCAATCTCATTAAAATTAAAATTAAAAGGTTTATAGTTTTATCTTATAAATATTATAAATTGATACTTATTTATATTTTCATAGGTAGCGATATATTTGAGACAAAATCTTATAGATTTAGGATCTCCATCAGAGTTTTGGGAATATTTTGAACAAATTTCTAGAATTCCTCGATGTTCTGGCGAAGAAGAACAAATAAGAGATTTTATTATCAGAGAAGCCAAGAACCTTAATTTCAATGCAAAAATAGACAAAGTGGGTAACCTCGTTATTAAAATTCCTTCAAAGTCTGATAAGGAAAATGTAAAATCCGTAGTTTTACAATGCCATATGGATATGGTTTGTGAAAAGAATAAAGAAATTCAACATGACTTCTCAAAAGACCCGTTGAAGTTGAAGATTGTTGAAATTAGTGGTGAAAATTGGCTTACAGCGGAAGGAACAACCTTAGGTGCTGATAATGGAGTTGGTATTTCATATCTACTAACTTTAATGAAAAAAATCAATAAAGGAGAGCTCGTTTATAACTCATTAAATTTAGAATTTTTGTTTACGGTGGATGAAGAAGTTGGTCTTGTCGGAGCTTTTAATATTGATAAGGATTTGATAAAAGGTAAATATCT
The DNA here is from genome assembly GCA_004524385.1 of Promethearchaeota archaeon. Lineage (GTDB taxonomy): Archaea > Asgardarchaeota > Lokiarchaeia > Sigyniarchaeales > SOKP01 > LW40-45. The sequence goes on along the minus strand of SDNM01000135.1, from coordinate 1,854 downwards.
TATAAATCTTGATTCTGAAGAAGACGATAATTTCACTATAGGTTGTGCGGGGGGGATGAAAACTATCGGAGAAATAAAAATAAAGTATAATAAAATAGAAAAAGAGAGAAATCCGATACCCATGAAGTTGTCTATTAAAGGGTTACTTGGAGGGCATTCAGGTGTTGATATTCATAGAGGGCGTGCTAATGCAATAAAGTTGATGGCTATTATTTTATGGAAACTTCATAAAGATAACTATTTTGCCCTAAATTCCATTCACGGAGGTAATAGAGCAAATGCAATTCCTAGGGAATGTTTTGCTATTTTATTTCTGCTCCCCGATGATTATTATCCAATAATGGAACTTTTCAATAAGATAAAGGATGAAACAATATCAAGGTTTTCTGATATTGAGCCAAATTTAGAGATAAAATTGCAAAAGTTGGAGAATTTTGATAATAGAAAAATTTTTCCCGATAACCTTCTAAAAAATTTACTTCATATTCTTTATATCATGCCAAATGGACCAATTTCCATGCATTTAAAGATTCCTGATTTGGTGTATACTTCAACAAATTTAGGTTCTATTAATATTGAAAATGATTTTTTAAAAATAGTTACTAGTCAACGGAGTTTAGAAGAAATCTCAAAAGTTATAATCTGTGAAAGAATACACGCTTTAATGACATTTGCGGACAGGAATATTATTATAGAACATGAGGGCAATTACCCTGGCTGGGAGCCTGATTTCAACTCTGAATTATTAGAAATATGCTCAGAAACCTTCAAAGAATTGTTCGATAAGGATCCCAAGGTTCGCGCCATTCATGCCGGTTTAGAATGCGGAATATTAAAGGAACATTTTCCTGAAATGGAAGTAATCTCTATAGGTCCGACGGTTGAAGGAGCTCATTCGCCTGACGAACGCTTAAGAATCAGAAGTGTTGAGAAATTTTGGAACTTCTTAATAAAATTACTTGATAGTATAAATTAAATTTATCATAGATTTTTTCTGTTTACTTGGTAAAATATATTAAATTGCATACAATTATTTATTTAGAATAGTTATTATAAATTTAGAATTAATTTTTAGCTATAATATATCAAAAAGGCTTATACGTTTTTTTATTAAACGATGTCTAAGTTTGAGAAAAGAAAAGAAAAGAAAGATATCAGTGGGTCAGAAACAATAGGAGAAAAAATCAGAAAGCGCACGCCATGGATCTTTGGAAAAAAACTTAGAAGACCAAAAATTGTATTCCCTAGATTAAGGCGTCGAAGTATAACTGTACCTACTCCATCTAAAACATTGGGTATTTTCGTTATTTATATATTGCTATTTGTACTTCAAACAGGCATAGTATACTTGATTTATAGGGAGCCTCCTGCGCTGGGAGCAGATAATAAAGGAGATCCAATTTTTCTTTATTCGAGTGTGCACGATTCATTCATTATTGAAGGGATAGTAGCATCAATTCTTATTTTTCTTTCTTCGACTGGATTCATTTTGCTTTATCAAGCTTCAAAACACTCGTTTAATCGGACAATGGCTTTAAGAATTCTGGTTCTTGGTATAATTATGATCTTCGTAACTTTCTTAGCACTCCAATACATGATTGCAGTGAAGACGGGAAACGATCCATTCTAATAGATAAAGAATTTTAATTTTTATTAAAATCAGAACTCATTCTGCTCTACAAACTTTTATATCATCGTAGTCCACAATCACTTTATAAAATCCTCTCATTTTTTCATCCAATTCAGCGGATCGAGTGTCTAACCTCAAAATCTGATTAGGAATATTTTGAAGTTTATAGTTAGTAGAGACAATAATAATATTCTGAGGACCAATTTTTTTCAAAAGAGCTGGTG
>SDNM01000134.1 GCA_004524385.1 Promethearchaeota archaeon | reverse complement strand
TTGGCTTTTTCTCACTCGTATATTCATTTAAACCTTTTATTACGGCTTTTTGGATAAAAATAGACCCTCCTGAATCAATTTGAGATTTTACTTTTCTTAAACCAGCTATAATATCTGCATTTCCAGCTATCCATCCACATCTAAAACCTGTCATATTGAACATTTTGGAGGCACTATTTATTTCTACATGATCATTATTAATCTGTAGAATTGTAGGAGCGATATAATCTTCATAGGTAAATTCAGAATATGGGTTATCATACACAATAAAGAAATTATAATCCTCTGCATAATCAACGGCTTTTTTTAAATAATCCATGGGAGCAATTGCGCCTGTTGGATTATTAGGATAATTTAAATACATCATTTTCGCTTTTTTGAGAATATCAGTTTCAACTGCTTCAAGATCAGGTAGGAAATCATTTTCTATTTTTAGTGGCAGTAAAAAGGGATCTCCATCACATAATTTAGTAGCTCCATTTTCATAGACAGGATATCCCGGGTTAGGACATAGGACAATATCACCAGGATTTATAAATGCCCTTGCGATGTTTGCTACACCTTCTTTGCCCCCCATTACATGTGATACTTCAGTTGCAGGATCTAAATCTATTCCATATCTTACTTTATTCCAGCGAGCGACCCCTTCTCTATAAAACTCCTCTCCCATGCTTGTAGGATAGTTTTGATTATCTGGTACTTTAGACTCTGCAATCAACTCGTCGATAATGATTTCTGGAGTAGGAAGATCAGGGTCTCCTATTCCTAATTTTATTAAATCAACACCTTTTTTAGTCTTCTGAATAATGAGTTCTTCAATCTCAGCAAAAATATATGGAGGCAATCTGCCAATTCTTTCAGCATATTCTATTTTCATTTAACATTCCCTTATTATTTTAAAAAAAGGTTCGGAAAACGTGAATTTAATCATTAATATAATTTTAAAAATCTTTCGAATATTATTCTTAATTTGACTCTGAATCTTCTTCAGACTGGCTTCTGATCCGCAATCTAATTTCTTCAAGAATTTGTTTGATTTTTGAAGGTCTAACTTCTTCTATGGCAGATTTAGCTTCTGATGGTGGAACATATACTTCTTCTTGAAATTTTGGTTTTTTTAAAAGCTCAAAGAATAGTTTTGATAATAACTGATCTACAGTTTCGCCGACTTTTACTTGTTCTGATAAAGCGGATTCAATTTCTTTTAAAGCGCTTAAATCTTCGTAATCTAAAAAATGAACTTCTCCTACTTGTAAATCTGTATAGTTAGTTTTACCTTTGAAATGAGTTAATATATAGTAAGAATACTCGTTAATGAGATAACTTAAATTCATTTTAATTTCTGCTAAATTTTCTAAACGAAATTCCCCTCCATGTTGAGCTACCCATTTTTTTACATCTCCTAGATTTTTCATCATATCTATGTTTGTTTTTAGCTCGGTAATCTTTTGTTTGTTTTCTATTATTCCATATACTAAGAATGGCGCATTTCCATGAGCTTTTTCTATAAAAACATCCATCATATCAGCTAGGTTATTAAAATTTTCGTAAATATCATCATCTACCAATATAAAGAAGATTCCTGCTATTGCCCCGATGAATACACCTTTTTCCATATCTAATTCAATATTTCCTTCTAATTTATTATCTTTCCGAGTATAAGCAAACGCAGATTTCCACTTGATTATATCAAAAAGTCTCTCTCGATAAATTAAAGAAAAATTCCATACATAGCTAGTTTCGGATAAATGATGTATAACAGTTTCGGGAAATAGCGCATCTTTATCAATTTCTTGATGTGTTTTATCTTCAAATTCATATCTTTCTGGAGTGGATAAAACTCTAATGTCTTCGGTAATCAATCCGGGTGGTGCGTCACCAATTACAATTGGATATTCAATATATCTAATTTTTGTTCACCAATTAAATTTAATTTCATGAGTATAAAATATCTTGTGTTTATACTTAAATATTTAAAAAAATATTAGGCAAGAGATAATAAAAAGGAGCCTTTAAATATCGTCGGAATTAAAGCAAAGTGTATTTGAATACCCCATATTGCAAGATCAGATTGAGTTGATGCATTTTTATCGAATCCCGTAAATACAAATACTAAAACAAAGATTATCGCTTGTAGCATAATCCCTAAGCGACCAAGCAATCTCTACATAAATTATTCCATCTATATAGTCATATATTTTAAAATCGGAGTATGATCCGTTTATCCATTTATAACCATGATCAAACCAATATTCTTTTTTTAATCTCAATAAAAGATTATCTATTTTCTCTCTCTCTTCCTTTGAAAGGTTATCAATAATAGAAAATTGGTCGATCTCAGCATCAGCAATATTCTCTCCGTGAGTTAATAATAATTCCAGCTAATCGTCGTGAATCTCAATAAAATTCGTAATCTCGTAAATAATATATAATAAACGAATTAAAAAAGTATTCACTATTCTAAATTATATCTACTTTTATTTATAATTAATAACAAGGCTTTTTTGAAAAAATGACTGAAGAAAAGGAAAAACTTTACAAACATTCATACTTATCTCTTTTTTCCGTTAACTATTTTATCCAAGGAACAGTAACCAGCGTTTTTGCCGTTATTATTCCTATCTATTTACTAATGTTAATTGCCAATACTGGAGCAGCTATTACTGCCTCGGATATAGCATTCATAGCAACAATAGTAATGATTCCTTGGTCAATTAAACTATTTTTCGGAATTTTAACAGATAAATATGGTATGGAACAAGTGGGTAGAAGAAGACCATGGATATTATTTCCTATTATTGTAGCGGGGATTGTTTGGATTGTATTGCCTTTTTTAATTACACCCAATAATGCTATTATGGTTTTTATAATTGCTGGGCTAATAATAACTACTGGTACTGCATTATCTGATACAGCATTAGACGGACTTATCATAGATATTGTTCCTAAAGAACAACTGGGAAGCGTTCAAGGTACCTGTTGGGGTCTTAGATCTGTCGGAATGATATTTGGTGGACCTCTATTTGCAATATTAATTTGGATTTTTGGTATCCCAGTAGAGTCTATCTTCATTCTATTGGGAATTTTCATGATAATTGCTGCACTTACTATTATAATAGTTCAAGAACCAAAAACTTATCCCGAAGTAAACGTGAGAGAACATTTTAAAGGAATGTTCAATAATTCTAAGGATTGGAAAATGTATTCCTTTTCTGCTTTTAACGCTATTATTGATTTTGTAGTTATTGTCTTCCTTTCATTATATATTTTAATTCAAATGGGACTTGTTTCGGATACTGGAACAGCTCTTGAATTAGAGACAAATGATCCCTCAATATACATGGTTCAAGCATATATAAGCTTTCTTATTAGCATTGGAATTGTAGGAGGGGCAATTGTGGGAGGATTAATGTCAGATAGAAAGAGTCGAAAAAATAGTGTTTACATATCATATATATTAGCTACCGCCGCTTTGTTATTGATGCTACTCTCAGCAAATGTGGTTTTTCTATTGGTTATAGGAGTCTTAGTAGGTGCTGGTATGGGATGGCGACATTCAAGCTATTCCGCAGTCGCTGGAGAATATTCAAAAGAACATCCTGAAATGGATAGTACATATCTTTCTATTTGTAATTCCTTTTCAAATCTGGGAGGTGCTTTAGGATTGGTATTTGCGGGAGTTTTCTTTGCTGCAACAGGGGATTACCTTTTAATGTTCTTCTTTCTAGCACTCATCCAAAATATCGGGATTATCCCATTCCTCTTAATGGATCCACTCGATTATGAGTTTAAATTAAGGGAAACTGAAGCCTTGAAAAAGAAAGAATAAATGCTTGAATTCCATATATATTAAATAGTTATTATTATTCATTAAGAAATTTTGCGAAACCATACGATGCCATGTTCAATTTTGAATGTCTAATTTCTAAAGTTTCTGATTTACTCATAAATATGACCAAATTCTTTTTTGCTCTAAAAATAGATCTTATAATTATTGTTCGTTAATACTGTTTTTAAATATTAGTTTCATAAACCATAAGAATAAACGCCAATTTTTTTTAAATAGGAACTCCAAACCACTAAAAAAATGTTATTTTTTAGTTGAAATTTATAATTAAATGGAATTAAACATATTTAGTTAAAAATTTTGCAACGTTAAGTAATTTTTTAGATTTTAATTCCATAACTAAACGAACGCATTCTACATCTGCTAATAAAGCATTATCAGAATCTCTCAATATTTTATGAAGGAAAGTCATTGATTTTTCTCCGATTTCTTTTATCTTCGTTTCTACTATAATATGATCACCAAATTTGGCCGATTCTTCGTATGTTATCTCAAGTTTTTTAACAGGAAACACGATACCACTCTGAACAGCGCTTTCAACTGGATTTTCTATCGCACTCATGAATTCTACAAATCCCATATCGAAAAATGATAAGTAATTCTTAAAATGTACAACTGACATTAGATCCGTATCATCAACCCTAACTTTAATTTTAACAGTGTCTTTTACACTAAGAATTCTTTTTTTAATTCCTTCTTCCATAATCATCATTAATATCTGCTATAATATAATATTATAGAATATGAATATAATCAAGAATATTTTTTTATTATATCTATAATATTTATTTATTCTCTCTTAAAAATCTTCCAAGAATCCAATAATAAGATTATATAGGTTATCTATTTCGCTAATGAATATATATTAAAACATTAAATTTAAAAACAGAATTTATCATATGTTATTATAGGATTATATCTAAGAAGTAAACTAAACTTATTTCCTCTCTTAAGAAACTTTTAATCATTTAGAGAGCAACTAGCGGTGAAAAAAAGATCAGATCTAATATTGAAAAAATTATACTCATCTTATTTATTATCTTTATTATCTTTAGTCCAGTTTTAATATATTTCGTAATAGGTATATATTTGAATACAAAAGAACCAATAGCAGTTGTAGGCTCAGATTCTATGAATCCTGCCCTAAAAAAGGGTGACGTTGTAATTATTAAAGGAATTGATAAAGAGACATACATTAGACAAGGTTCAATCGAAGAAAAAGATGGAGATATTATCGCATTTGACGCTAAAGATTTATGGGAAGATGCTCCTGAAGATCCAATTATTCATCGTATAGTTGATAAATGGTATGACGAATCCAAAGAAATGTGGTATTTCTTAACAAAAGGAGATGCGAATGATCAGGTTGATAAGGTTCCTATTCCAAAAGATCATGTTATCG
>SDNM01000133.1 GCA_004524385.1 Promethearchaeota archaeon | reverse complement strand
CCGATATTTACGTCATGATTATGTTCGTAAAGTCGTTGATGCGATTAAAGAAAAAGGCGGTATACCTACTCTTATAGAAACCCAAAATTTAGGAATGGATATTCAACATATAAATCTAACAGAAAATTATTCTATTAACATTATGAGACGAAAAACGGCATCAGAGCACGAAAAAACAGCACAACTTCATGGGTATTCTGAGTCAATAGTTGGCGCACCAATAAAATTTATTGATGGAGATAAAGGACTAGATGGAAAAATTATTGAGATAGATGGAATTCACTTGAAAGAAGTATCTGTTGGTATTGGACTTTATGAATTTGATAAGATTGTAGCGATATCACATTTTAAAGGACATCAAGCAGCAGGTTTTGGAGGTGCTATGAAGCAACTTGGAATTGGATTCCTTTCTAAAAAAGGTAAGTATCATTCTCATTTTAATAGTGATATGAGTATTAATAAAAAGAGATGTAATATTTCTAAGTGCTCACAAGAATGTATTGAAGCTTGTCCGGTAAATGCAATTAAAATAGAAGGTGAATCTGCTGTTATTGATCCTTCTATTTGTGTTTGCTGTACTGCGTGTCTTGAAAAATGTCCGGTTAAAAAAGCGATAAATAGAGATTTTAATATGGATTTTAAAAATTTCATAGAGCGTGTGTGTGATAACTGTGCTGCAGTAATAAATTCTTACGGCCCAGAAAAATTTCGTTATATTAACTTTGCCTTTGATGTAGTTGCTCAATGCGACTGTGTTGCTACTCCTAGTATGCCTATTATTCCTGATCTTGGTATATTTGGTTCATCTGATCCCGTTGCGATAGATAAAGCTTGTATAGATGCAGAAACTAACGCTCCCGGACTACCTATTATGGATCAAAATGGACAATGGAAAGAACCCACTCCTATTGGAGTTGAGAAATTTAACGCAATTAATAAAATGGTTGATTCTTCTTGGTTTTTCAATGCTGCTGTTAAGAATGAACTGGGAAATTTAGATTATGAATTGATAAAAATATAATTCATACATTTTATTTTTTTTAAAATTATTTTTAAAAATTATTTAATTATCGTAATTAATCTCTTTTTAATATTTATAAGTATATTGAAGTGAATTATATGTGGGTTAATGCTTGGATGTCCATGAGGATGGACGCCAACCAACGGTGGTGGAGTTTTGGGTGGAATTTTGATGAATCAATACGCAGTCAAATGAATTTACCAGATAAAGTGATTATTAAAGACGATACTTTGAGGGAAGGTGAAGAAACACCTGGAACATACTTTACAATTGATCAAAAGGTCGAAATTGCTAAAGCTTTGGAAGAAATGGGCATCCCTGAAATTGAAGTTGGATATGCTGCAGGAATCAAGGAACATGCTGAAACTTTTAAGGCTCTTAAACGAGAAGGTATAAAAATGAAATTATCATCTCACGCAAGATTATATGCTGAAGATATAAAGAAGGAAGTTGACGATATATTAGCTGCTGAAGCAGATCATATAAATTTTTTACTTGTCCCTGGGCCTGCTCTAAAAACTAAGAAAGCAGTTTTTGAAAGAATAACTGAAGGTATAGAATATGCGAAATCTCAAGATGCTTATGTAGCATTTGGCTCTGGACGAGTTATTCCGAAATTTTGGAAAAAATTCTTACATCTAGCTATGGATGCGGGAGCTGATAGGATTGTTGTATATGATGGGAATGGTTGTGCTCTGCCAGTTGCATTTAAAGATAATGTTGCTTTTACAAAAAAAATTGTTAGAGATATTCCTGTGGAAGTCCATACACATAACGACCTAGGTTTAGCAGTAGCTACAACACTTGCTGGAGTAGAAGGTGGTGCTGAAATTGTGGATGTAGTATTTAATGGCCTAGGGGATAGAGCTGGAAATGCTGCTACTGAAGAAGTTATAATGGCGCTTGAAATTTTATATGGAATTGATTTAAATTTAAAGTTGGATAAAATAATGGAAGTTTCTCAACTTATTGAGAAATATAGTAAAACACCATTGCAATCCCATAAGGCTATCGTAGGTAAAAATTGTTTTATTCATGAATCAGACTTACATGTAGAGCAAATTCTGATTGGCAATTGGACAACTTGGGAATTATATCAACCTCATGTGGTCGGACAAACTCGAAAACTAATCTTTGGCGCAACAACACTTCAGGATAGGGCGCTTAAGGCGAAATTAAATAAGATCGGTTTAGAACCAACTGCAGAACAGTTAGACTCTCTACGCAAACAAATTAGAGAGAAAATAAAGACTCAAGATTTCATTTCTGAACGAGAACTTGAAGTATTAGCCAAAAAAACTCTCAAATAGATGAAGAATAGGTGAACAATTGATGCAATATTATAATGAACCCGCAAAAAAAATCCCCATTAGGAATTTTGATGTAGTCATTGCGGGAGGTGGAACGGGTGGGGTGGTTGCTGCGATAGCCTCGGCAAGAACGGGGGCAAAAACTGCGCTGATAGAGGGAAAGGGATACACTGGAGGAATCGTGGTTGAAGGAGGGACAGCGTTACATAGTTTTTTTAATTTATGGAAAGCATTTCCCGGGATAGAAAAACGGCAGGTTGTTAAAGGGATTCCGCAAGAGATAATAACCAGATTAGAACAGGTTGGGGGAACTACTGGTCATGCTGAAATGTTGAAGGGTTACGATTACGATTCCGTATGTACAGCCATTGACACCGAACTCTATAAATTGGTTTCTCTCGAAATGCTACAAGACGCGAGTGTCCATGTTTTTTTAAATTCTTTTGTTAGAGGGGTGATTATGGATAAATTAAAGATACAGGGTATAATAGTGGAGAGTAGATCAGGAAGAGAAGCTTTTTATGCACAATCATTTGTCGATTGCACCGGATATGGAGACTTATGTGCATATGCTGGCGCGAAGTTTACCGAACCGAATGATTATCCGGTAGCAAACAGTATCGGAGTAGCAGGAGTCAGTATCGAAAAATACCACGATTTTCTATCCAAGAATAATGCATTGTCTCATTATTGCGAAGGAAAACGAAGCGGGGAAATGAATAAAATAATAAGGTTAGATGCGAAACGTGTGAAGCCCCCCCTAAGATTTTTAAAAGAAGGAAGAAGAATAGGAATGCATACAGTAATCACTTCAGTTCATGATGATTATTTCATGTTTGTCAAATTAAATAAAAAAATGAAGAACAGTCCAACAAACAGAGATGATGTCTCACAAACGGAGGTAATTTTACGACAAAGAATGCAAAAAGCTGTAAATCTTATTCGAAAGTATATTCCAGGATGTGAAAAGGCATTTATCACTCGCACTAGCCCCTCTTTATGTATCCGGCGAGGTAGACTGATAGATTGTGATTATGATATTTCCCTAGAAGATATTGTTAATGCCCAACGGTTTGAAGATGAGATCATGGTGTACGGTTTCCATGACCTTGCTCCATTTATTCAAATTAAGGATGGAGGTGTTTACGGTATCCCATACAGAGCATTATTGGTGAAAGATATCGAGAATCTATATGCTACTGGGATGATGATAACTAAAGATTTTAAGGCACATATGTCAACCCGGAATACGGTATCTTGCATGGGACAAGGGCAAGGTGCAGGGACAGCTGCAGCTCTGTGTGCCCTTAACGAGCTGCATTCTAGGGAGTTACCCTATAGCCTATTACGTAAACACTTGCTGAAAGATAATGTTTATTTGGGGGAATAGAATTATAGGAGAGTTAGCTCTTCTAAAATCTTAGTATACCTTTTTATATTTGAAATCCCACAAACACAAGGTTTGGACAATTTCTCCGCTGCTTTTTTAATAGTTATTTTACCATTTTTAATTAAATCAACATAATACTCTACGGATTGCGATGAAATGCAATGATGACCACAGCCAGTGGTAATTTCTAGAACTTTGTCAGATGGTAATAACTCTTTCTTTCCAAATACGCCTAATGAAAGATGGACCGTATGCATATTCAAACCGACCTCTTTAACTGCTTCCTTAATTTCAGAAATCAGACCACTTATCACAATAGAAACTCCTAAATCTTCTTCTTTTAAAGTTTGAGTAATTTGTTTAAGTGTATCGATATCTGTAAAAGTAGCTGTGATAACAGGAGAGATTTTCCAAGCCGCCTCCATCATCATATTTGTAGGATTATGTTTTTTCATGATTTCAGCAGTCCTTATTAATCTTTTACGTGAATCTGGATATTTATCATTAATTCCAGCCGCCAGCATTGCTAATATCACATAATCCTCTTTTAAATCCTCAACAGTTCCAACTCTATGTAATGAATGTGTTATCGCTTTCCACCTCTATTTAGGCTCTACCTAAGCCTATGTTAATTTTAGCATTTGGTTTAACTTTAAAACCTTGCTGATTTAAGATATCTATAATTGGAATTGAGCCATCTTCCATTACTCGTGAAACGATCCCAACGCTAAAAACTGTATCAATTTGTTTTTCCACTTCTTTGATTACTTGTAAAACCTGATTAATCTTATTTTTAGGGATTTTGAATTCAATAATAGCAGAGAGAACACGCTCATCTCTTATATCCTCTTTAATTTTAACTTTATCATCAGACAGGATTGCTGTAACTGGACTCATAGGTTCATATTCTACCCCTATCTGTGAAAATTTTGTCGTAAATAATTCGATATTTTTTAACTGTGTTCCAACTCCAGGGCGTCCTAGTTCAATAGAGACGCCATACTCCTCTTTGCCAAATCGATTACTTACATCGTTAGTTTTCATTTCTTCTGTCCCTCTTCCTGGTATCCCTGTTAATTTATGTGTACCAATCACATCGCTAAAGGGACTACGAATAATTCGCGGCCATTTTAATCGTCTGGATTTAATCGCATTCACAGGACATTCTGCGTTTCGATAACATATAGAACATTCTACACAAAGATTTTTATCTATAACGGCTCTGTTATCGATTATTTTAATAGCTTGAACGGGACAAACTATTACACATTTACCGCATCCCGTACAAAGATTTTCTTTTATTTCCATTACAATAACCTAGATTTTTAATTGCTATTTGCATTTTTAATCAGATTCAGTAGCATCTAAATCCTTAGGTAAGGTATTTAATAAGATAATTACAAATAGAGAACTAATAAGCGCCATTATTGATAAGATTACATAACCTGGTCTATAAAGATTGCCATATCCTATGAAAAGAAATGCTAAAAGTAATATGCTCAAACTTCGACCAAAAGTATAAGCTAAGAAATTTAACGAAT
>SDNM01000132.1 GCA_004524385.1 Promethearchaeota archaeon | reverse complement strand
GCTGTGCTATCCACAAACACCAGGTTGCTCAGCGTGACAAACAGTTACGGAAATCATAGGAATCCATTTTGTAATTGGGATAATTTTCTTAAGAATCTTCCTAAAAAAGGTTTAGAGATTTAATTGTTTGAAAAAAGAGGGTAATGTATAAATAATCTCGCATTGATTTTTGGCTGTTACTTCAATTATACAACGTATTAAATAAGCATCTTTTAACTCATCATCTGGTTCATAAATTTTTACTTTAGCAGTAGGTTTTAGTTTCACAGAATAATTTTCGGCTATTCCTGTTATATTTTCATCGGTCTTTAACTTAATCCCTAATAATCCTAATTCATAATGTGAAACTATAAAAAGAATTTGATTTTGTTTTTCGCTCAATTTTTCAAAATGAACAACTTCCAAATAATCTTCCTGAAGTTCATTCGGAAGTTTATTGTAAGGGATTATTTTTTTCTTTCCAGAGATATATTCGAAGGGAGTATAAAATAGTATGTTAAAACTTGATATTTTTTTAATCTGCTCATTATACTTTTCTACATCTTTCACGGAATAGGCTTTATCCAATAATAAATCTAATTTATCAACCATATCTTCTGCAGAAAAACCGCTGATAACGGTAGCAATATATGCCCTTTTCAATTTTTCAATCAAAATTTCGCTTTTAAAGTCTAATTTATAATCAACGGCTATCTCTAAGGCTTGATTGTAAAGATTTGTGGCAATTTGAGAATGTCCCAATGCTAAGAAATAATCTCCTAGTTCTGTAAATACAATAATCGCATCTAAAAAATTTTCCTCAAGATTTATTTCTGAGATCTCTTCCATAATTCCCACGGCATTATTTACATCGCCTTCTCCTCCTTGAATATAAAGAGCAATAGCTTTTCCTATAAGACATTTTAATTTTAATTTCTCATCTTGATAAATATCAGCCAATTCCTCCGTAAAATTATACTGCATTATTGCAGATTTATAAAAACCATGAAATAACTGTATTAATGCTTTTAAATAATTCAATGTAAGACAGGTTTGAAAATTATGAATAATCGTTGAAAATAAGGCAGCTCTCTCCAGAGAATCAATCGCTGTATTGATTCGGGCTAAAGAAACGAGAAGAAAAGCTCTTAAAAACTCCATCTTACTTATTTCACTACAGATCAATGTTTCTACAATTTCATACTCCTTTTGTTTTTTCAATTGACCTGAAGCAAGCTGAAGCAGAGATACTAAAAAACCATTTCCTCTCTTTAAGAATTTTACAGCGGTTGATGAATCGTTCTTAACGATGGATTCTCTAGCACGCTTGATATATTCGCGGGAAATCTTCAAATTTTCAAGGAAATTAATTATATCCTGAACTTTTTCTTCTTCACTTGCAGGGAGAGTTTTATTTTCAATATACTTTTCCGCGATTGTTATTTCATCAGAATACTCTTTAGTTGGTCCTATCTTAAATTTTACAATTTTATCTTCACTAAATTGACAATCTTTCGTAATGATGGAGTCTTCGGTGACTTGTACAGCACGTTCTATAAGCCACTGGATTTTGGCTTCCGCAGGGTAGACTTTTGAGCGTTCTATCATATAACTGAGTGTATAATTTAAACTTTTTTTCCAGATATTCTTGAAATAGTTCCGCATTTGTACCTTTGTCGCTGTTCGCTGAATTTTTAGAAGAAAGCTGGAAAGAGAGAGAATATTGATTTTCCCTCGATATAATAAATTAGTGTTTTTGGCCAACTTAAAATCGTCAGTAACCAAATGAACACGTAAAGACTCATCTTCATCCAATAATTTTTTGCTTACTACAATGAGAGACAAATCTGGATCTTGAGCTGGGAATCGAATTTTATATTTTCCAAGATCATTTTTTATCTGTTCGATTTCAGAATCATTAATTTCTTCAATATTTATAATTCGTTTAAATTTTTCCTTAAATGTAGAAGGCGCTCTAATCTCATCAAAAACCACTCGGGAAATATAATATTCATAATTTAAATCCTTTCCTGCTTTATTCAGATTCCCTAAAATATCCCGTGCTTTCACTTGATTCATGCATATGAAGAAATTAGCATCAAATACAATTCTTTCCTTTTTCCCGACCATAAATTCACTTTAAGAAATTGATTGCCTTAAAAATATATTTAATTTGAAGTAATTTGAAGTAATATATATGTGTTTATTTTTTAAACAATGAATTAGAAACCTTCAAATTTTATTTTTTTCTATTTTACTTTAGAGTTAAAAAATTACTAATCTAAAGGTCGATCATATATTAAGATTATTTCTCTAATCGGCTATTCTGGCTCTGGAAAGACGCATTTTATCTTAAATGCCATAAAATTATTAAAGAAAAATTTGAATTACGAAGTAGCTGTGGTAAAAAACATTCACGAACATCAAATTGACGAAGAAAATAAGGATTCTTTTAAATACGGGGAAGCAGGAGCAAAATTCTCTATAACTAAAAATGTTAATAACGAGACTACAATATTTCTAAAAAACAGAATTAGTATAGAAAGATTATTAGAATGGTTAACAAATGGTCCATATAAGATTGATATAGTTTTTATTGAAGGTTTTAGAAATCTAGATTATCCAATAATCCTGTGTATTAAAGAGTGGAAGGATTTAGAATCCCAATTAAACGATAAAGTTAAGATGATATCCGGCTTAATTTGTTCAAAAGATATTAATGAGAGCAAAGAAGCTAAGCAAAATATTCCTATCATTGATATTCAGAAAGAGTTTGAAAAATTCTTAGAAATTTTTAAGATAGATTAATAAATCTTGGTTATCTCATCAGTTTCGGAGTATTCCATGGGGGTTTTTTTTCCATTATTATCTTTTATTATGAGACCTTTATCTTTAGACGTAAATTTACCTATCTTTGATGCTAATATAGAGTTTTTATTAAGTAAATCTATTAATTCAGAAACACTTCCATCTTTATCTTCAATTGCAATAAGAAGTGAACCTGAAGATATTGTACCCATAGGATTTATATCAAAAATATTACTTAATTTTAATGGTTCAGGTAAAACTTTAATCTTTTCTTGTTCTATTAATACACCTGTATTTGAAGCAATTGTCATTTCCGCAATACCGCATGCTAAACCTCCCTCTGTTGGATCGTGAAAACTTTTAATTTGAAAGTGCTTATTAGATAAAAGAGCATCTTGAAAGACACTTATACCCGGATCATAGAGATAATTCTTACATTTCTCAATAAATTCCGAATTTACCCCTTTTTCTATTAAATCCTTTTCTTTTTCTCTCCCAATTATAGAGGTTCCCTCAATAAAGATGCCTTTTGTTAAAACGAGGGTATCTCCTGGTTCTGCTCCAGATGTAATTACTAATTTTTCTTTTTCAACTTCCCCTAATAAATTACCAATAATTATTGGCCTATTAAGATCTGGAGTTACCTCAGTATGCCCTCCAATTACCGTTATTTCCATAGATTCACATGTGTCGTGAATATTTTTAAAAATATTTTCAACCAATTCTTCAGTTGTATCCCTTTCTGGTAATAAAATTGTGGATTGAAACCATTTTGGCGTCGCGCCCATACAAACAATATCATTTACATTTACATTTACGGCATAATATCCAATCTCATCTGTAGTAAAGGTTATAGGATCTGTTTTCGCAACTAAGTAATTGTCACCCATATCAATAACAGCAGCATCTTCTCCTATTTTTGACCCCATAATTACTCTATTATCGTGAACCTCCAAATCTGAGACAAAATCCTTTAACATTCTCGCTAAGTATTCGTGCTTAAGCTTGCCAATAGAAAATTTTTTATCGTCAATTCTCATCGATTTATCATTATATTAAGAGAAAAATAGAATTTAAATTTATGAGATAATAATTAAAAAAACTTTTAAGATTAGGGGGTGAAATTAATTTAGAAAAAACTTGTTATTAATTGAAGTAAAAACCAAATTAGAGCAAAAGTTCCTATTGCTAGGATTACTAATATCACTGGCAATATTCTAAATAGATAAAATTTTGCACTTATTGCATCGTTCGGACAGCTTTCGCCACAGCAAAAACATTCAATACATTGGCCCCGATCAACTATTATTTTGTCATTCTTGCGTTCCAATGCCTCAGCAGGACAATGGTTTACGCATTCTTCACAAAGTAAACAATTTTTGCGTTTTATTTTAATAGAAATTCTTGTCATTTTTTCACTTATTTTTGAACGAAGGCCCTCTTTAGGAATACGATCCTTCTTTACCGTAGCTATCTTTGGCTTCTTAAAATCCTTTACGATAAAATCCTCATAATTATCAATACCGAGTATTTTTAATTGGTTGATATCTATGATTAAACTTGTTCTATTGGCAAGTGAAGTAATAACATCCAAATCACTTGGATTTCCATTCATTAAAGTATAGCCCACAATATCTATCGCAGCAGGATTAAATCCGGCAATCATGAGACCAATTTTTTTTGGTTTTCCAGCTCTGGGACCTTTCCCTTCCATTGCCATAACGGCATCCATAATAGTAAAAACTTTTGGAACATTTTTATCATTTGTTTCCTCCACAGCGAAGTATATATCTGCTAGCATTCGTTGAAAGTCTGTTTTATCTTTGTGAGTCATGTGCATTCTCATTTTATTTGCTAAAAGCCCGAATAAATTCTTGATTGCTCCAGTATAAACGTAGCCTTCATGAGTTTTTAACTTAGGTAAATTTATTATGAGATCTGCATCATATATTTCTTTTGGCAAATAGATATATTCTTCAATTTCATGAGGGGGATTATCCAACTTAATCTTAATTCTTTCAGATTCGAAAAAATTAATGGTTTTACTACCTAATTCCTCGCATTTTTCTTTAATTTTACTCCTCTTAAAAGTTAAACTCGTAATTGTTTTTGTGAATGTTGAATCACCAACAACGATTTCTTTTGTATTAGTCTCATTTTTTAAGAATTTTATTAATTCTGTTATGAGCTCTGGTGGTGTCATCGCGTTTTTGGAGGGTGCGAGAGCGTTAGGTTTTAATAAAATAGATTTCTTATTGAAGAAATCTTTAATCTCTAATAATTCAAAAATAGATTTTAGCGCATTTTTAATATTTTCAGGCTGATAATCGTCTACTTTGACAATTGCCACCTTATCCTTCAAATAATTAAATTTTTGGGGTAATTTCTTTCCCTTTATTTCATCAAATTGGACTTTTTCGCTTTCTGAACTATTGCTTGACATTTTTAAACACCTAAATTTAGATTAAATTTATTTATTCCGTT
>SDNM01000002.1 GCA_004524385.1 Promethearchaeota archaeon | reverse complement strand
TTTAATGAGTTAGTAAGTCCCGAAGTGGTACAAAATATAGATTATTTATTAACAATTATTTCAAGACAAGGAGGAGTTCCAAGAAGAATTCCATTAGATGCAATTGTTTATCTAGAACGACAAGCAAAAGGCATAAAAAGTAAAATTCAAGTTAAGCGAAAAGATGAATTAATGGATTTAGGGCAATATTTAAGTAAGTAAATTTAAGTAAGTATTCTTTTTAGACCTTGAAAACAAAATATTCTTAAATAAAGATCCCTATAACTTATTTTTAATTCATCTATGTAAACCAAAAATAACATTATAACTTCTGAGATTTATCAATCACCGAAAAAATTGTGTCGATTAATGGCTTTAAAAAAAGTAAAGAAAAAAGATTTTATTAGTACTCAAGATTGGGATAAAGAGGAATTGGATGAGTTATTAAAGTTAACAAAAGATGTGAAATTAAATCCAAAAAAGTATAGAAATTCCTTAGATGGAAAATCTATATGCATGTTTTTTTATAATCCCTCAACTAGAACAAGAAATTCGACTCAAGTGGCAGCGTATCAATTAGGTATGCAACCAATTTTTAACAGCATTAAAGATTCTTGGATAGGCTATAAATCTGAGTCTGTAAAAGACACAGCGATAGTTTTATCAAGATATTACGACGCAATTGGAATTAGACTATTCCCCAATTCTGTAAATTGGAAATATAAGGAAGGAAATCGAATATTGCGAGAATTTGCGAAATGGTCAGACACCCCCATTATTAATTTTGAAGATGACCAATTTCACCCCCTACAAGCATTAACAGATATTTTTACCATACAAGAAAAAAAGAAAGAAACAAAAGGAAAGAAAGTGGTAATCTCGTGGGCTTATCATCCAAAACCATTACCTTTAAGCGTTCCCAATTCTATTCTTTTAATAACTACAAGATATGGAATGAATGTAACTTTAGCCCATCCAAAAAATTTCGAGCTCGATGACGAAATAATAAACTTTGCTAAGGGAAATGCAGAAAAGTCAGGTGGATCATTAACCATGTCCAATGATATTAAAGAGGCTTATAATGGTGCTGATGTGGTATATGTAAAAAGCTGGGGTTCACGAAAACATTATGGCAATGCGAAAGATGAAAAGCCATTAAGAGTGCCCTATCGAGACGAATGGTGTATTAAAGAAAAATATTTTAATTTCGCAAATTCAGATTCAGTATTTATGCATTGCTTACCCATTAGACGAAACATTGTGGCAGAAGACGCTCTTATTGATGGAAAGCACTCAAT
Organism: Promethearchaeota archaeon; assembly: GCA_004524385.1. Lineage (GTDB taxonomy): Archaea > Asgardarchaeota > Lokiarchaeia > Sigyniarchaeales > SOKP01 > LW40-45. The sequence goes on along the minus strand of SDNM01000002.1, from coordinate 19,000 downwards.
TGTGTATGATCAAGCAGAAAATCGTTTATATACAGCTAAAGCACTTCTCTATTATTTACTTAAAGAGAAATAAAAAAACAACCAAAAAATTAAGGAACTCTTTTAAATTATTGTTCTCTAGCAGATATGGTAGCTATAACTTCATATTCTCCATTGTTGAATTGTTTTGAGTCAATATTAGCAAATTGAAACGCAAAAGGCCTTGTGAAGATTTGCTCTACCATTGGGGCAAGAGAACTTACAGCAAAAATTAAAACTCTTTTTAAAATTCCCTCAACTTTGTCTTGAATATTTAATTCTTTCATAACTTCTTCAACAACAGCAATTTCTTTTTGATTATAATGATACTTATATACACATTTAAAATCAACGGTGGTAGGCGCTTCAGGATCTTCAAGTGATAAACCTCCTTTTCTAAAAGGAAAGATTGTTGTTAGATAAAAATAAAATATTTCTTCATAATGATCTTTTAAAAGGTTGGCGATCATGAAACGATGTTCATAATTGGGCCAGTAATCTTTCATAAGTTCTAAAAGACGAGGATAATTTTTATATTTGTTTTCGGCGTCCTTTTTTAAATAATTAAGTAAGGCATTTTTAAGTGGTTTAAATTCACTCTCCCTTCCTGCCCGTAATAAAAATTTTTTGAATCTAATACTCATTATTTGCTGTAGAAGAATAGTTGTTATTGAATCTTTATTTCTTCTATAATATTTAAATAATTTAATCTTTTGTATTTAATCCTACCATTATTTCACTCATACTTTCAAAATATAAATAAAAAATTAAAAAAAGAAACAATATTAGGATATTATTAATCATAATAGAAATTCTTAACAAAATATACTTAAAAAAATTAGAGGTAGTAGAAGATTTTTGATTCTAGCTCGTATACGAGATCAGAAGATACATTATTCTTGAATGCGCTTACTCCAAATATAACAGAAATGCCTTTTATTTATGAAGCAATAGAACGTTTTTGTGAAGTAAAAACTTCGATTGACCCGAGTAGCAGATATAATGTGTGTTTTTTTCAAGAGAGCGGTCCAAATTATCTTGAGGATTTTACCTTAAACCCCGAACATATTCTGCTAACATTAAAGTCATTAGAATCCGTAATTATTGGAGGAAATATCGGAGGAGGTATTTTTGTTGGAATTTCGTTTATCATTCAAGCTTTTAAAATTATTGGTGAAAAGGCTTTTCGCTTAATTGTATTTTCTGATGGAGGCACACCAAAAATTGCACCAGTATATTTGCCTGTTCTTCAAAATTTGATCTCCCAAGTCAAAGACATGCCATTATTTATTGATATTATTAGAATGAAAATAAAAGATACTGAAGAAGACGAAAAATTACAGAAATTGGTGGAACAGTGTAATGGGGACATTTTTTATGTAAAAAAGCTTAATGAATTACCTCAATTATTAGAGACATTAGCATTAAAGAAAAAAATTAAAAAAAGTTCATTGGAGGATGGAAAATATATAATTCCCGCAGATAGCCATTTATTTTACATAAACTTGGCTGAAAATTTAGCTGAAGTAAAAAAAAGCGATACCTGCTCTATTTGTTTTGAAAAAGATGCGAGAGATCTCTTGAAGTGTAAAAAATGTGGAACTACAGCTCATAGGACTTGTTGGGCACAATGGGCTCCAGAAACCTCGATAGGAATACCTCAAGTCTTTAGGTGTTTTAATTGTTATAATTTAATAAGACTTGACAAAGAATATATTGAAAAAGTTAAGTTTACTAAGGCATTGCAACGTGATATTCGAGTAGAACTTTTAGATATCCAAGATTATTTAAAGAATCGTGAATCACAGGAAGCTCCACAGGTCATTCAAGCAGAAAATGTATTGGGAATCTCTAATGGAGTATCTGATGCTAACCAAATCGAGACCCCCAAAACTGAAGATATTAAAAAAGAAATAAAGGATGAGGAACTTAAATTTATTTTATGCCCACATTGTTATAAGATGATAACTAATGAGTATAAAATTTGTCCCGCATGTCATAAGACAATTAAATAATAGAAAAAAAATTACTGTTTATAATTATTATAATGGTTGGCAATAAAGTTGGTTTAATCTGGTCTAATGATTATCAAAGATATAATTTTGGACAAAGTCATCCGTTACGGCCCCAACGGCTGGCTTTGACTTATAGCTTAATGGAAAAGCTGGGGCTTCTTGATAATCCTCGATTAGAAATTATTTCTCCTCGTATGTGTACTAAGGAAGAATTGGAGATGGTCCATTCTCCAAAATATATTGATATAGTTAAAAAAATCAGCGATAATCCAAAAGATGATTCTGTCAATCCTTTCCGACATGGATTAGGGCCTGGGGATAATCCAATCTTTAAGGGGATGTATGAGGCATCTGCTTTGATTTGTGGAGGATCTCTAATAGCTGCTGATAAGGTTTGGACTAATGATGATTTCAATGTAGCATTTAATTTTGCTGGGGGACTTCACCATGCGGTTAAAGATAAAGCATCAGGATTCTGTATTTTCAACGATATAGCTGTGGCAATAGCATATCTCAAAAAAATACAAAAAGATATCCGAATCGCATACTTAGATATTGATTGCCATCATGGAGATGGTGTTCAATGGCTATTTTACGATGATCCTGACGTTTTAACTATTTCTTATCACGAAACTGGACAATTCTTATTCCCTGGGACAGGAAGTATTAATGAACGAGGTGAAGGAAAAGGAAAAGGATTTTCAATTAATTTTCCTTTATTGCCGGGAACTAGTAATAGAATTTATTTAAATTTATTTAGAAAGACAGCTCCAAAAATATTAGAAGCTTACCAGCCAGACATATTGATATCTCAATTGGGAGTAGATACCTATTTTGATGATCCATTAACTCAAATGGGGCTTTCAATCCAAGTATATAGGGATATTGCTCAAACTATAAAGACAAGCGCAAAAGAATATTGTCAAAATAAATGGCTTGCTTTAGGTGGTGGAGGCTATTTAATATCCGTCGTACCGAGAGCATGGAGCTTATTTCTAGCTAAAATGCTTGATGTGGAGCTTTTAAATGAATTATCTCAAAGTTGGATTGAAGAGGTGAAAGAAAAAGCTCCTAATGAAAGTACACCATATTTATTATGGGATCGAGGAGATAAATCTGATGTGACTTTACTCGCAAACCCAGATGTAACGAAAAAAATGATTGATTACACAAAAGAACTTATTAAAATATGTGATGATGAATTTATCCCAGCTTTAATTAGATATTAATTCTTTTTAGTTTTTCCTTTTTTTCAGGGGAAAAAAAAAAAAAGATTTAAATACTTCCCATACAATTTATTATATAATAGAATCGAAGCCATGATGTTAAAATATATTCTTATACCTAAAGCCGATGAAAAGGCAATACCTCAACCCTTAACCCTGTTATTAGATAAATATGTCTCCTCTTTTTTCTACTTTTGAATCATGGTTGCCGATTTTAGTTCTCTTTCTTTTTTATCATTAAAAAACGCTGAATTATTTTTCCTATCTTTAGTGTGGTTGAGATGATAAGCTCGAAAAAAAAAAGATCTAATTAATATTTTGAGATATTTATCTTATTATGAGCTTAGAAAGAATAAACCGTATTCGTTCTCATGAAAAATTTGTTGAACTTGGACTTGATGGGATTTTAATTACAAAACCAGAAAATGTTTTATATATCCTTGGTTTTAAGGTTGAAAGTGACGTTGTAATTTTCATTCCAAGAGAAGATAATAAACGTAACGACGAGAAGATTTTGGTGTTTTTTAATGAATTAGAATATGATCAGGCAAGAAAATTCATTGAGGAAGATAAAAGTCTGTCTAATATTATAGAGATAACGCAAATTCCAAGAGAACCAAATTTCATATACGAAACAATTAATAAGTTAGAACTCAATTCTGTAGGATTCGAAGACGATTATATTTCAGTTAAAAGATATAATGAGTGGAATGAAAAATATAAGATTGATAAATTTGTGGGGAGTTCGGAAATAATTAATGGTGCCAGAAAAATAAAAACTGATAAAGAAATAGAAGCAATTCGAAGAGCTGGGGAGATAGGAGATCTTGGATTTAAGACGATCTTTGATGGCATAGAAGAAGGTAAGACGGAATATGAATTGGTAGCAGAGGCAGAATATGTTATGCGAAAGGCAGGGTCAGAAGGGATTCCTTTTGACACAATTGTAGCCTCAGGAGAAAATTCAGCATATCCTCATGCTAAAACTACTAATAAAAAAGTTCAAGACGGTGATATAATTATTGTAGATATTGGGGCAAGATTTGGTGGTTATTGTTCTGATATGACAAGAACATTTATTTTTGGAAAAATAAGTAAAGAAAAAGTGAAATTAATAAACTTAGTGAATGATGCTCAACAATATGGGTTAGACAACATAAAAGCGGGAGTTAAATGCTCTGATATTGACAAAATCGTTCGAGAGTTTTTTATCAATAAAAATAAGGAATGGGGCGCAAGATTTCTTCATAGTCTTGGACATGGAGTGGGTATAGACATTCATGAAAATCCATATTTATCCCCCCTTTCTCAAGACGTTTTAGAGGAAAATATGGTTGTAACAGTTGAGCCTGGATTATATGTAAATCCCGGTTTAGGAGGTGCCCGTACCGAAGATCAAATCTTGATTACAAAAAACTCGTATATTCCTTTTACTCATTCAAAAAAAATGTATTATTAATGAACAATTCTTAAATATTTTTGAATATATTTTTAAACAGTTTTCGAAAAATTCTTGTGATTTTAAAATGGCTCCGGAAAGTAAGAAAGTTAAGCTAATAACTGGAATGGAATTAGAATTTCAACAACAAGATCCCCATACGCTATTTGAATTAATAATTAGTGAAATTTTAATTCCGAAATATAAAGAGAATGCGGATTGGAATTTAACTTTGAATATTATACTAGAAGAGATAAATCGATTAATATCCGAATATAATTTAAACCCAAAATTAAAATTAGGATTGCTAAATCAAATTGAAGAACATTTGGATAAAGATATTGAAGAATTAACGGGCGTTGCGAAGATTGAGATATTGTTCATAAATATGGAAGATTACGTTGCAGATATTAAGAAATTAGTTACAGCCGGATTAGATAAACAATCGTTACGCGATCAAATGGCTCGATTAATTCAACCATTAACGCTTTTTGAGCTGGGAGAGCTTTTTATTTTTTTAGGCAAGAGAGCTTTTTTGAAATAATTTAAATTTATTATTTTTTTCTTAGTTTATCAATTTTTAGAGTTTCTCAACTGTCTCTTCTTTTCCGGTTTTAGAGGATTTATATAAGGCAAAAATTAATCTTAATACTTTCGAGCTTTCCTCCACAGTATTTAAGAAGGGTATGTCGTTTAACACCCAATTGCTAAAGGCTATGATGCATTCTTTAAAATGGGGTGTACTTGGTTTGGTTTCTTTTAATTTATAGTCATCGACTCCGTGCCATTTTAAGGAAGATAATGGCCATGGACCTTTATAAGAACAACATCCATTCGCTCCAAAAATATCTAATTCAACGCTATCATCAATCCTTTTTTTTCTTGGTTTTATTATCATAGAATCGTTGACTTGACCATAAATCCCATTTTCAAATTTAATGATTCCAAATCCAATATCTTCAACTTCAATATTAAATTTCAGGGTATCAATCTTGCCCATAACAGAGATAGGTTCTCCTAAAGCCCATATCATAATATCTAAGATATGTGAGCCATGAATTAATAAAGTTCCACCCCCCACAGTTTCTAATTTGGTTCTCCATTTACCATTATTAAAATAATCTAGTTCTCGACTAAAATAAATATTACAATTTGCATAATATACCTTTCCTAAATGACCCTCTCTAATTCCATGTGCTAAATTACTGCAATTATAATCGTATCTATATTGGTAATTAAAGCCCACTTTTAATTTAGGATATTTTTTATCTAACTTAAAAATTTCACGAGCATCTTCAATCGAGGTTGAAACGGGTTTCTCGCAAAAAACATGTTTTCCTTCTTCTAATGCTTGTTTGATCATAGGTTTATGAAGATAATGAGGTGTAGCAAGGTAAACTGCATCAATGCTTTCGTTTTTATACATTTTTTCAGTATTCGTATATGAGTGATCCTTACTAGCTACTCTAATAGCTCTTTCTAAAATAGGATCAACAGCCGCAACAATTTTTATATTATCGATATTTTTTGTGATTGGTTTAATGAAACCAGCAACGTATCCACACCCAACAATTCCAATCTTTAAACAATCTTTTTTACTTGTAATAATATTCACCTAATTTTTACTTATTATTATCCTTCTAAAACCCATTTTAGAGCATTTTTGATAATCTTTTGGAAGGTTTCATCTTTAAGTGATATAGTTCTATGACCTAAAGCACAGAAAAAAACTCTCCCAGATCCATAAGTATTTGTCCACATGATAGGTTCAGGTTTTGGATCTGTTTTATCATGATAATCTGCCTCAGCTAAAATGTGAATTTCTTTACCCATTGAAAAATCGTGTCGATATGGCTCATCTTTAAAATTAAAATCTTCCAAATCCTGTGTAATTTGATGAACTTTATCTAAAATCTTAACATCAAACTTGATGACCTGTTTATGACTAATAAATCGTCCGCCTAACATCTTGAAATATTTTGGATGCTTTTTAAAAGAAGCTGATGCGCCATGTAATCCAATAAAACCCTTTCCACTAGACACAAAATTAAGGAGATTTTTTTCTTGTTCTTCAGTAAATTTACCCTCTTGACTAAAAAAAATCGTCGTATCGTATTCAAAAAAATCTTTAGTACTAAAAATCTCAACATTATCGACACAGTCTATATTATAATCGTTTAAAATATTTTTAAAATGGTTGTAGGTTTTTTCTAAATGGATATATCGTCCGCCTTGATAAAGAAGAATTTTTTTCATTTGAAAGTATGATAAGTTCTATATTTATTTTAATTTTAATCTATATTAATGAATGATGTATACTAAAAGAGATATGTGATTGTTTTTTAATGACGAATTTTAAACCTTCCCATGATACATTCGAAATATTCTCGTATAAAACGCTTAAAGATTTAGAAGATAGACTAATGGATTTAAACTTAAAAATTCCAATTAATTCGGAAGTGAAAATCTTACAAGAAAGTGTTAAATTAGAAAATAAAACTATTCCTAATCGTTTATCAATCCAACCTATGGAAGGTTTCGATGCAAATTTAGATGGGACTCCAAGTAAGTTAACTTATAGAAGATATACACGTTATGCAAGAGGAGGAGTTGGTTTAATTTGGTTTGAATCGACAGCAATTAACGATGAATGCCGTTCAAATCCAAATCAATTAATTTTATCAAATTTAACTTCTAATAATTTTAAGAAACTTGTTTCATCAACAAGGAAGATCTGTAATAAGACTCTTAAAGATTTAGGATTTAAAGATGAATGTGTTCTAATTCTACAGTTAAATCATTCGGGAAGATATTGCGTTTTAAATGGTAAAAAACACCCAATTAGAGCTTATCATAATGCTGAACTAGATAATGAGAGGGGTGTATCAGAAAAAGATGGGATCGTGATTTCTGATGATAATTTAGAAAAATTAGAAAATATTTGGGTAGAAAAAGCTGTATTGGCAAAGGAAGTGGGATTTGATGGAGTAGACATTAAATCTTGTCATGGTTATTTAATAAGTGAATTATTAAGTTCAAGAGTTCGAGAAAATTCTAAATATGGAGGGGAATCTTTAGAAAATAGAGCAAGATTCTTTCTTAATATTCTAAGAAAAACGATGAAAAGGATTAAAAACAATAAAGATTTTCTATTAACTTCCCGAATAGGTGTATATGATGGAATTCCATACCCTAATGGGTTTGGAGTGAAAGAAATAGAGAAGGAACCTTTCCCTGCGTCAATTGACTTATCAGAACCAATAGAATTAATTAAAGAATTATATAATATAGGAATAAGATTGATTAATATTTCTGCGGGGAATCCTCATTTTAAGGCCCACATGACAAGACCTTACGATACACCATTAAAAGGAGGAGCTATACCTAATGAGCACCCACTCTATAGCGTGGAAAGACTAATTAAAATGGCATCATTGGTGAAAAACCAAATCCCTAAAGATATGATCATTATTGGATCTGGATTATCTTATTTACGTCAATTTGCGGGATATATTGCGGCGGGCATGATTCATCAAAAAAAAGCAGATATTTGTGGTTTTGGAAGAATGGCATTTGCTAATCCTAATTTTCCGAAACAAATTTTTCAAAAAGGTATTATTGACAAAAGGGAAGTTTGTATAACGTGCTCGGGCTGTTCAAGATTAATGAGAGAGAGAAAAAATACTGGGTGTGTTATTAGAAATCCTGAATATCAGAAAAAGTAAGAATGAGAGTCAATTTATTCATTAATTCTTTATTATCCCGGAGGATTTTAAAGTATTTTTAATAATATCCTTTTCTTCATTAGGAATTTCTGTTAGAGGAGGTCTAACATAATCGTTAGGAATTACCCCTTGCATCTTCAATGAATATTTAGTTCTTGCGCGGTAATTGCTAACAGGTGGCATAAAAATCACATCTATTATAGGCTGAAATATATTAGATAATTCTTTTGCTTTATCATATTGTTTATTTTTGATAAAATTTAGACAATCGACTTGAAATTGAGTTAATTGAGCACATGAACCTAATAACCCCCCATCAACGCCCATTGAAAACGAGTCCAAAATAAAATTATCGTTTCCGGTTAAGAATGAGATTTTCTTATCTTGGTTTTTTAAAAACTGATACACATATTTAAAAATTGAAAGATCAAAACTAGCTTCTTTTATAGCTTTTACTTGTGGAATTGAGATTAACTTCTTTAAAGTCTCATTAGTATAAAGACAGCCTCCTAGAGCGTCTTGTAAATTAAAAATAATGAGGTCTTTATCTGTTTCTGTAGCAATAGCTTCGTGATATTTGTAAATCAGAGTCGTATCTTGAGGCTCGCCCCTAAATGTCTCATGAGGAAAAATTAAAAAAGCATCAGAACCACAAGAAACGGCATTTTTAGCTTCCTTTACAGCACTTTCTGTAGAATTCCCAATGATACCTGCAATAATTTTTAAATCCTCAGAAACTTCTTTTGCTATGGTTAATAATTTAATTCTCTCTTCAGACGTTAAGGAAGGACCTTCACCAGTATCAACATTAATAGCAAAACCCGAAACATCTTGATTTTTTAACCAACTTAAATAATTTTTGAAACTCTCAAAATCAATAGAAAAATCTTTATTCATTGGAGTAATGGTGGCTGGAAATATACCTTTATATGTCATTTTTTAGCCTATTTAATTTTACAATAGAATTTTACTTTTTCTACTATTTAAAATTTCATCGGTAAATTTAGTTGCTTTTTTTATAAGTTGATATTGAACTAACATATTCTCTATTTTTAGTACACCATCAGGGCAGTTTACAACACATCTTAAACATCTAATACAAGTACTTCTATTAGGTTTTCCATTATCTGCATCCATAGCATTTACGGGACATGATTCTTCACAAGTTTGACACATACTACATTCTTCTTCTCTAAAAGGTATAGGGATCTCTTTTTTTAGCATAATCTCAATCCGATCAACTGCCTCTTCAGTAATATGAGAGGGTTCAAAATCTACTATTCCAGTATCTTCATCTGTAAATCTTTTATAAGTTTTAACAGTATAATCTTTTGCTATTTCAAAATCTTCTTGGTTTGGACGACTTTCATTTAACTTCCAGCCTGCTAAATTATAAGTATGTTTGCCTACAAATTCAGCAGTTGAAATTAGTATAAAATTTTGATTAGTGAGTATATTCTTAATGTTATGGTGTGCTAATCCAACATTAACTCCCCCATAAGTAAAAAAAACGGATGATTTTTTGCCTTCTCCTTTTAAAGTTAAAAGCCAATCTCTAATTACCCTCGGTGCTCTCCAATAATAAATTGGAAATCCAAAAATAATTGCCTCAAATTGCCCTAAATCTATTTTTTTTTGCCTTTCTGAATAATTAGTAATATTAAATTCTTCAACCTCATTATGTAGTTCAACCAATTTGTTTTTAACTATTTCAGCTATTTTTGCTGTGTTTCCTGTTGGAGAAAAATAAATTAATCCAATTTTCAAAACTAACTTCTCCCTTATTATAACTTAACTACAGTGGCAGAATCGTAAAGATAACTAAAATAAAATAATGCAGCTGGGCCAAAAGCGATGTGGTCAGTTTCTATTCCGAAGTATGAGTATTTTTCGAAAAATTTCTGGGAGAGAACAATGAAGGCGTCTTCTCCTTCATCGATAATGAGTGAACTCCCAAATACTTGGTCTCGAGATTTAATTTCACAGAGTTCACTATATTTTTTTAATATAGGCATGTATTCTTTATCTTTCAAGGCTTTTTCCTCGACTAATAATTTAAGATCTATTACACCTCTTGCTCTAGCTTTCTTGACATCATCGTAATAAGCAGCTAAAAAATCAAAATCTGTTGAAACTAAATAAATCGAGTTTTTTGCCATGTGAATCAACGAAAGGGCTCTATTAATGCATACTTCTCGACCTCTATGGATGTATAACGCAATTTTTATCGGTACATCATGCGATTGATATATGGGAGTTAAAGTGTGAATTATTTTATTAGAATTCTTATCAAAAGCATCGTTATATTGCTTTTTCGCTATGATAAGGGCCTCGTCTGGTGATTTGGCGAAATAGCGGCTAGGACGGCTCTCTTCTTCTTTAATTATCCACATTTTATCCTTTTCTAATTGCGTTAGGATATTATATATTCGAGAATAGGGAACCCCTGAAGCTTCTGATAGTTCTCTCGCATCCATTGGTCCTTTAGAGGTTAATGTGAGATAAATCGAAATTTCATAATCAGTCAGACCTATTGCCCGAAGTGCTTCTTTAACATTTTCCGGGATCTCATTTGACATTTTTCTCTTCTCCGAACATCAAAAAAATAGATTTGTTAAATATATATAATAATTATTTCATTAAAAATAACTTTTTTTATTAGGTTATTTATGTTTTATCTTCCTAAAAACATTTAAATTTAAGATGGAAAATATTTTTTAATAAATTTTTTTCGAAAATGTTCTGGATCTTCACCATTTCTTAAAATAAAATCCTCACATTTTCTATAAAGCTCAAGCATATCATCGTATAATTCGTTATATCCCTTATCTGGTTCGATAACAATGCTATCTTGAAATTTTAGGAATTTATTCAATATAATTTCCCATTTTTTTTCAATATCATTGTCAGTGAAGTCGTAGTAGGATTTAGCGCTTCTAAAAGCTGCCCCTAAAGCAGCCGAGTCTGTAATTTCAAATCGTCGAATGGTAGTATTAAAAATATTAGCGGCGACTTTTAAGATATCTTTATTAGCTGACGCACCTCCAGTTGCGTAAATTTCTGTTGGTTTTTCACCAATCCATCGGGAATGCAGTCTCATTGAGAGGAATTGGGCTTCTATTATCGCTCTTACATTCCCTTCCAAGTCATTCTCATCAAAACCAAACCTGTATACTTTAGGATTTAACACTAATGGAACAATTTCAGGAAAAAAATAGGGTAACATTATTTTTCCGAAATTTCCCATAGGAGTTTTATTTAATATCTTGGAAAATTGATTCCAATCTAAATTAAATCTATCTTTAATCATTTCTCTTGCTAAAGATCCATTTTTAAAACAAATTAAGCTCATATAATCTCCTGTAGGAGAACCAAAAACATGACCTTCAGCATTCAAATCTAAATATAACTTCTTTAAATAGCCGAAATATGTATCGCTGGTCCCCAAACTTATAGCCACTTTACCTTTATTAACTAAGCCAACACCAATTAAACTATTTGGATTATCACCAGACCAAGCAATTATAAGAGTTTCAGGATTAAAATGAAATTTCTTTGCGAAATAAGGAGATATTTTACCTATAATATCATAAGAATTTGCAAGAGAAGGCAATTTTTGCTTTAAATTAGGAGCTGTGGCATCTAAAGCTCGATTATCCCATTTTTTTGTCTTTATATTCATTAAATTCATGCCTGCTCCATCTGAATTATCTATTGGAGCATTTTTACCCAATAAAATTGATGCCATAAATGAACTAACAAGATGGATTATTTTGGTATTATTATAAGCTTCGGAATTTTCTTGATAAAATTTTCTAATTTGAGGTCCAGAAAATCTCTCGTAGGTATTAGAGCCAGTAATTTTAATAGTAGCTTCTATTCCGCCAAGAGATTCGCGAATTTCTTTACACTGTTTAGTAGTACTACTATCCATCCAAATTGGACTAGTTTTACGAGAAAATGTATTTTCTAATTGCTTAGATAGTGGTTCACTTGATTTTAAATTTTGAAGCCCTTTCTCGAACTTATCATTTAAATAGACTGTTCCGTGTTGTTGACCAGATCCAGAGATTCCTTTAATTTTTTCAATTGGAATATTATTTTGGGCAAATTTTTCAAATAATAATTCTAAGGATTCTACCCACATCAAGGGGTAAGAGTGAACAATCTTTGGATCCTCATGAATCACAACGCCATTTTGAGTTTTATAGAGTGGTAAATCCACATCATAGTTTATTTTATTTCTAAATATAACTTCTCCTGAGTCAAAATCAATAATAACACCAGTTAGACTCTGAGTTGAACAGTCTAATCCAAGGAAATAGTCATTCATAAAAAAACCCTACATTAGTTTTTTGAAATTCTTTCCCATAGTTTTTTTCATCTTAATTTTTGTAAAGGGGTCGAGGGGATGGTCTCTAAAAGCAAGCTGCCTTGCCCATTTCATACCAAACTCCCATACATCTTTGCATAAAGCTTGGGCAATTTCGGATTCCTCGTTAATTAAATTATTCTTTTCCTCAGGGTCATTAATTAGGTTATATAATTCGTCCATTCCGCCTTTTTCACCTCTATTATCAATAAATTTCCATTGTGGAGTTCTACAACCAGCTCTGATTTGAAAGGCACCAAAAAAAATCATATCATGAACAGCATCTATCTCCGTATTCTTATCGTTGATTGCAGGATATAACGAGAGTGATTCCATATCCTTGTGTATATTTATTCCTGCTGTTTCCAAAAAGAATCCCGAAATATCGGGAGTTGTTAATAATGTGTCCATTTTTCTTCCCTTATCAAAACTAGGCCCTTTAACAATAAAAGGAATCTTTGCTAGCTCATCATAGAGGACTATCCCATATTTTCTAATTCTTCCGTGTTCTCCATACGGCTCTCCATGATCGCTTATTACAATAAATAGGGTGTCATCAGTTAACCCTAAATCGTCAATTTTTTGTAGAACTCTTCCAACTTCCATATCAACTTCGTAATTAGTAGCATGCACATGAGCTAATAGGTTTTTAATTACTCCCTCCGAAAGGAGGGTTGAATCAGCAGGTGGCATAGGACAAATTCCTTCAGAATCATCCATTAAATGTTTAAAAGGTTTTAAAAATTTTTCAGGTGCTAACCAAGGCTCATGTGGTTCAAAGTGATCAATCCAAAGAAAGAATGGATTTTCTTTAACATTTTCTAGGTTATCGAGCCATTCTAAAGCCCAATTTGTAACAACTTCTGCACGCCTCAAACCTAGTGTTTTTTCTAAATAATATTCATTCGCTAATGTATTTCTAAATAACCATTCTTCGATTTCAAGGGGCAACTCGCGTGTTTTTAATTTGGGATCTAAATTTTCATCGCCCCAAATATAATCGTTAATTTTTATTTCTGAATTATAAGCATTGGAAACATTTGGTTGACATTTTCCATACTTAGAATGTTTATAATCTTTGAATCCAATATGACAATTAAAAAGATCAACAGTCATTGGGCTATCCCCAAATAAAGCGGTGTTATATTTCTTTTTCCTTTGCAATAACTTACTAACATGGAGATCGTAATCTTTCATCGGCATCCAAGGTCTATTAGTATGTGTATAAATCCCTGCCGTTAAAGCTGTTCTTGTAGGGATTGTAAAAGGAAATTCGGAATAAGCATTAGTAAAATTAATTCCATTTTCGGCTAACTTATCAATATTAGGCGTTTTTGCTATTTCACAGCCGTTACACCCTAAATGATCAGGTCTTAGAGAATCCAGCATAAAAACTATTATATTTTTACTTTTATTTTCCAATCATATCACCATTAATTTAGTTAAATAACGTCTTATATCTGTTTTTTTAAAAAACTAACTATTTTAAAAATTATATAATTTTCTCGTAATCAACATAAGGTCGAAATTTTCCTTGTAATTCTGCCTCTTTTAAAGCGTTAACGTACCCTTTTAAGTTTCCTTTCGCACCTTGTCTCGTCATAGTCCAGTCCGCTTCAATTGCTCCTTCGGGACATAGTTTTTCACAGTACGCACAAAATATGCAACCTTCTTTTTGAATTTCTGGAGGATTTACTTCTACATTTATCGCATCGACAGGACAATTTTCTTGACAAGTTAAGCATTTGACGCATTTATCTATATTTATTTTAAACTTAGGATAAAATTTCCTCAATAATTCTGGTGTTAAAACTTTTGATTGTTTTGCCCACCAAGTCTTTTCAATTAATTCAAATTTAGGAATCAAATCTGATTCTCCGTTTTTGACTCTTAAGCTAATGTTGCAGATGTTTTCTCCAAAATCTTCTGCTTCTTTAAGCTCAATATCATCAGGATGTTTAATTGTATGCATAATTTTTGGATAAAATTGAATAGATGATTCTGAATAAGAATCAAAAGTACCTACTACTAGATAATGCTTTTTCATTAATTCTTCATTCATGTAATAAAAAGTATTGCCAATTAAACTTCCATGTGTAGAGAAAATAAAACTATGCTTTCCATCCATGTTTTCCATTTTTTGAATAAAAGTGCGAACGTTAATTGGCTCTCTATAGAAAAAAGTTGGAGTTCCAATACCAATTAAGTCAAAATCTTTTAAACGATTGGTATCAACGCTTTTTATTTTAACAATTTCGCATTTATTTCCACTATTCAATATACCTTTTTGGATCATTTTAGCTATTTTTTCAGTTCCGCCAGTTTGTGAAAAATATATAATTAACACATTCATAAAAATCCCTTTTTTTGATTCTATATAATTAATTTGACTTATAATAAGATAGTTATAGAGAATTATTAAAATAATTTTAGAAGGTAAAAAAACCATTTTTGTAGAAATGGCGGAGTAAAGTAATGAGAACTATTTCTTAATTATTAATGAGAAATAGATAAGAAAAAGTCTATTGATATTTGTTTATATGGTTTTAGAATGAAATTTTTTGATTACTATTGGGTTTTTTTTGGTAACTTTTGATCATTTTTTGTTAAAATAACATAATTTTTTTTCCTAAGGATATTTTTATGTCGCTTTTTTAACTAGAAATGTAAAAATTTAATAACTCTTTTAATCTTTTTATTATTAATAATTATCATTTTTTAAATAAAAGAAGTTGATGTAATTATAGACGTAATAGACTTAAAGATAATAGAGGAATTGAAACATGATAGTCGAGTATCGTTCAATGAAATCTCTAAAAAGATTGGAAAGACTGAGGCAACAGTTCGACGCCGTGTCAAAAAATTAGTACAAGAAGGAGTTATTGAAAAGTTCACGATTGAGTATAACATCAATTCGAAGCCTAAAACCCGCGCTACGGTAAAAATTGAGCCAAATTTTAAACAAATAAAAAAAATTATATCTGAATTAAAAAATATCGAGGAAATTAGCAATATTTGGCGATTAAGCGGAGATTGTGGCTTATTTATGATGATTGAAATTGATTCGATAGAAGAATTTAATCCTTTAATAGAAGATAAAATCAGTCAAATTGAAGGAATAAAAATCGCAGAGACATGCTTTATCACTGACGTAATAAAATGACTGAGCCAGAGATTCTATTTTTTTATAGGAATTATATATAAGTTCTAATCCAAGATTAATTAAGGCTTGCTTAATTTAATATACTCTCATTAATTATACTAATGTAATTCTAATAGCAGATAAGTCGTTAAAATGAAAGATAAGGTTTCAGTTAAAATTCCCGGCCGGATTTGTCTTATGGGTGACAAGGTGGATCTTTTGGAGAAGCCTGTTATTGGTATGGCAATAGATTTAATGATGACAGTTAATTATGAAAGTAGAAATGATGATGTAATTGAATTCTATAGTTATAATACAAATGAGAGGACGAAATTTAATATAGGAGAATCTCCTCCTCGAGACATAGATTTAGCCTATTGGGTTGTATTATATGATAGGTTAAAAGAATATATAAATCAAGGATTTAATTTAGAGGTGAAATCGGATATTCCAATCGGTGCGGGATTGTCAACCTCAGCAGCGGTATCAATAGGTTTCATAAAAGCAATTAAAGAAGCTTATGATTTAGAACTCAGTACTGCTGATATTGCGGAGTTGGCATACTTAGGCGAGAATCATGATTTAGGTATTATGTGTGGTCGATTAGACCAATATACAATCGCTTATGGTGGTGTAGTTTTTATCCGAACTGATTATAATAATCCTGGAGTTGAGCCCATTAATATTAAAAATATGCCGATTGTTGTCGGCAATTCTATGGAAGAGAGGAAGGCGGCTTCTGTTTTAAATAGAGTTAAGACTCAAATAAAAGAAAAAGATCCCGCAACCTTAGCGGCATTTAAAGTCATAGAAGAAGGTGTCTATGAAGGAAAAAAAGCCTTATTGAAGAGTGACTTTAAAAAATTGGGAGAATTAATGAATAACCAACAAGAACAAGAAATTATCTTAAAAGCAGAGACAAAAAAAATTTTAAAGCTATGCGAAGCTTCTATTGAGGCAGGTGCTTTAGGAGCTAAACAAATGGGTGCTGGTGGAGGAGGATGTATGTTAGCAATATGCCCCGGAAAACAAAAAGAAGTTGTTAAGGCTATTGAAGAAGCAGGAGGAAGGGCGTGGATTTTTGATATTTTCAATTATTAATATATATTTTAAAAATAATTATTTCTAAATTAAGAAAAATCGATAAAATTAGTGATATTTGACGATTAAGCGGAGATTGAGGATCTGGAGAAAAACATTTAACTGGACGAGCAAATTATAATAACTCTTATTTAAATATAATCATCTGTTTCTATGGATTTCTGACTCTCCTTTTCGTAAAATACTGAAATTATCGTATGGCTCGGATATTTCTCAGTTAAAAATTGGGTTGATTGACCGACATGAATAATTTTTATATTCGGATTTTCTTCTAACCAATTATTAATTCTTTCTTCTATTTTACTAAAATCTTTACCTGTAAATATTTTAAATTTCATTTTTGATTCTAGACTTATTATTTACGATTAATACTATAAATGAATAATTATTAAATTAATTCATTTTTTTCTGAGAAATTATTTATAAAATAAATTCTAAATTCTCAAATCTTAAAGTATAAAGATCTCTTTTAATTTTAACGATTAATAAAATAAACCATAAAAAAGATTCTATATGTTTTTTATCGCATCTTAACAAATTCTAATATAATAAGTTGATAATAGAAAAAGATCTAAGATTATAATATTAGGCTTTTTATTTAATTTTAATATAAAAGATAAATATTTTACTCTAGTAATTCTTTTTTTCTCTCAATTTCAATTTTTTCAGTTATTTCTTCTACTTCCTTTTCTTTGATTTCAATCTCCATTTGTAATTCAGAGCAACTACTTTCAAGATCTTCTATCTCTTTTGAAATTTCTTTTATTTCATTTTTTGATGTTTCATCAATTGTTTCAAATTTACTCTTTAATATATTGAGTTGATCTCGTTTTGAAATGAGAGTTTTTTTAAGGTTTTTTAGAATTCCTTCTTTAGTTTCCATCTCTTGCACTAGTAAGTCGAATTTATCTGCGTCGATTAATTCTTCTATTTTTGTTATATACCGCTTTATTGGTTTTAATTTTAAACCTTCCTCTTTTTCTTTTTTGAAAAACAGAACAATATTACTATCTTCTCCTAATTTTAATATAATTACTGAAATATCATCTGTTTCAATTATAAGCTTTGAATATTTCTCTAATGAGTAGCTACAAGTTTCATATATTTTTCGCATTTGATTTAATAATTCCGCAAGATGTTCCCCCAATTTTGGAATATTAATATTGTAGTCAAATGTGGTATCGAAAACGGTTCCATTATTATAGAACATAGCTATATGAATAACTTCTGGTAACGCCGCTTTGATACGTTTAACATTTTTCCAAACCAGTTTTAATCACCTTATAATTTTATATCTAATTTTATTAATGAATTTATTAATTTTTAATCTTAAAGCGCTTGGACCAAATTTTTGGGTTAAATAAATAAAAATAATTATTAATGAAATAGTCAGACAAATAACAATCCCAATAATAAATTGATATATCAAAATAAATATTACTGTAATGAGGGATAACTGAAAAATAGTGGTTATGAATCCTAATTTAAAGAATTGTTTAAAACTAATCGGACGCTTATTTTGTTCGGCAATATTAAAAACTAATATATTATCTCCCAAGGGAGTTAAATTATCTCCCCAATTTGCTCCTATTGCGAGGCTATAGAACATTAAATTTTTATTTTCCAAAGTCTCATTTGAAGACATACTCCCTACAACTGGAATTAATACTTTTGTAATCGGGATATTATCGATCGTGCTACTTAAAAAAGCAGATATCCATAATATTAAAATTAATTGAAATAAGAAACTATCACCCCCTAAATTTGTTAAAGCTTTTCCTAATAATTTAGTAATACCAGTAATTTCGATCGCTCCTGCAATAATAAATATACCTAAAAGATAAAAAATCAGCTCAAAATCTATTTTTGAAATCAACTCTTTTGGTTCTAATCCACTAATGATGATTAAGACAATTGCGATGCTTAAAGCGATTATACTTGATGGAATAAATGAAGGAGGCAC
>SDNM01000131.1 GCA_004524385.1 Promethearchaeota archaeon | reverse complement strand
TATCATTAAGCGTCAATTTATCTTTATATTCAACATGACCTGAAGCGGAATCTGTGAAGTATTCAGGATAACCTCTTTTACTTTTACCTCTTTTTTGTACTAAATATAGGATTTTGTTATCAGCTGTAATTGCCATTACAAAGAGTCGAACGATGAGATGGCTAATTCTTTTCTGATGAACTTCATTACGGTTCATTGGAAAGATATATTTGGAAAGTTGCCCCGATTGTAGATATTTAATATCTTCATTTTTGATACAGGCTAAAATTTCATCATTCAATTTCATTCATTAACACCTCATATTCTAACAGTAATGATATCACCTACTTTAAGTAAAAGATCTTTAGCAGCATTTCCTTGATTCATCGAGATTTCAAGATAACCAGTGGATCCAACAAGAAATAATAAAGAATGGAGAGATTCGGTAGCAAAATGGGTCGCAAATTTACCCCTATATTTTTGGTTTTTAGATTCCAATTCTATTGTATCTTTTAGTGAGAGAGATGATCCTTCAATTAAGTTATCTTTTATTGGGATATTTGTTGTTATATTTCCAAAATTATCAATGTATTGTACTGTGCAATGAATAGTTCTCTCATTAGGAATTAGTCTATACTCAACATCAATCTCAGTTAAATTATCTAAGTTGAAGGAAGGACCAAACTTACTTAGTGGTACTCCACGGGTAATATGAGCGCCTATAGGAGCCATAATATCTCGTCCGTGAAAAGTATTTGAAACAGGTTTATTGAAATATTCATCATTGTTAACGATTACGCATTCAACAATTTTTTCATTTGAGAATATGGTTGAAAATACACCATTGTTAGGTCCAATAAAATAATAGTTAGAATCAGATTTGAAGGCAAGAATTTCTCTTGAACTACCAACGCCAGGATCGACTACTACTAAAAAAACTGAATGTTCAGGGAAATGTTTATATGTAGTTTTAATAAGATATGAGGCTTCAATTATAGAATAAGAGGATATATTTTGAGTGATATCAATGATGTTAACATTAGGATTAATTTTTAGAATGGTACCCTTCATACTTGCGACATAATGACCTCCAAGAGGACCAAAATCAGTTAAAATAGCAATAATATTTGTCAAGATTCTGTCATTACAATTATTATTTTTTCTGAAATCTTTGTTCTGCTTGATAAAAATCCTGTAGTGCTTTTGACTTTAAAGTATATTCTTCTTCTTTTTCATTTTGCATTAGTTTTTTGGATAACTCGCTTGCTTTTTTATAATATGTATAAGCGGCGTGGAAGTCTTCTTTCCTTAACGCGCTTCTTGCCTCTCTCACGATTTCATCACGTTTTTTAGACAAATCTGGTATATCTACAGATAAACTAGCTCTCTCCCTTAACGATTTAGCTAGATCTCTTACTTTTAACTCTTCTGCAACTTCTGCGGCTTTATTGAAAAGCTTTCCAGCTCTTTCGTAATCTAGCGATTTTAAAGCGCTCTCCGCAGCCTTATAATATTCAGAAATTTTTGTATGCGATTTATCTTCAATTTTTTGTAATAATTCTTGCGCAATTCTTCTTTCTTTTTTACCTTCGCTTAACATTTCTTTAGTTAGATTGATTATCCTTTCTTTTAATACATCAGCGTTTAAAATATCATCTAACGTTTCAATATGTTTTTCATAAATGGCTTTTAATTCTTCTTCAAATTCTTCTTTTGGAATCTCTAAAAAGTTTAAAGATTCTATAGAAATTGCGGCATTTTTCATCGGAGCTCTAAATTTTTCGGGCTCTTCACCTTCGTTTAGTAATACTCCAACTATTATTCCAGAGGCTTTTCGATTTATTTTACCTGTGAAATTATGAAGATAAGAAATTATAATATAATTTTTTAATTTTAAAAAATTAAATGTGTTCTTTGAGTGGTCTAAATTTAGCCTTAAAAACAAATCACTTGATACTTCGAAATCTAATTCAGTGTTTTTTAAATAATAACCTAGAATTTTATAATCCGCTTCTCTTGGCAATAATACAATAAATAAGCCTTTTGGCATAAAATTTAAGTCACCTTAAAGTTAACTATTAAAAAGTAATTTTTAATGTTAAAAAAAAATTAACTTAAGTTTTTTTTAAAACTCTATTTGTTTCTTCTCTAATAGAACGAATTATGGAAAGTAATTGGGCGTAATATAGATTATTAGAAACCGCTTTTTCTCCTTGTCTTATTGCGTCAATTGCCTTCTTTTCTTGTTTTAGGATAGTATCTATAGAATTTTTATCCCATAATTCTTGTATTTTTTCACCTAATTCATCAGATAAATCTTTCAAACTTTTAGAAGACTGCACGCGAAATTGTTTTAAAACTTCTACAATTAACCTGATATTCTCCGTTAGGCTTACGGTCTCCTCACTAAATTTTTGACTCATATTATTAATTGCAGTTCCCATATTCTGAATTTGGGCAATTGTACCGTCCAATGATTGGGTAATTGAGTTAATTTGTTCAATCATTTGGTCTAAGAGTTGTTCAGCCAAATTAACTACTCACCTCCTCCTCTCGTAGATTCTTTTTCAATTTATTTACAGACTCAATTGCTTCTGACAAAAGTAAATTTACAGTATCTTGAGTTAGCACTTCAGAGGCTAATTTTTCAAAATCTTCGAGTGAAGAAATCATTTTTTCAAAGGAATCGAGTGCAAAACCTTGTCGAATTTTTCCAAACTCATTTTTAATTCCTTCTCCAATCTCTTTTAATGCATCAATATATATTGTTTGAGTTACATTTATCTCTCTTGAGAATTCTGAGATTTTTTCATTTAAATTATTTACTTTCTGCTCTATATTCTGGTTTAATTCGTCTAAAGTATTCTTTAACCCTTGAATTGCTTGCCCTAATTGTGCAATGCGTTTATAAATATTTTGTAACAAGTCTGTTAGCATTTCTGCCAAGTTTAAACACCTTATTTAGCTATTATATTAAAATAATAAGTGTAATTTTTTATTTAATTTAATCTATATATAACAATGTAATTATAAAAAAACTTTTATTTTTTTGTGTTTTTATTAGATTATAAAAAGGTCCATTAGCTCAGCTTGGTTAAAGCGCGGGTCTTATAAGACCATATAGACGGACACCCCCTACTAAAAACTGTCTATATAGCATAAAAGCCCGAGAGCCTTGTGCCGGGATACCGGGGGTTCGAAATACCAGAGCATAAAGCTCTAGGACGGACTTCCCCCATGGACCATTTTATAACTTAGCAAATATATATAACGCCCAAAAAAGAGTTAAATAACAACAATTGTTCCTATTTATCAAGGTTAACAGAAACTAAATTTAACAGCCATTTCTTTATTTGCATTAAATTCTTAAGTAATCCAGGGACATGGTTTTCTGGGAAAGTTTTATCTGGTTCTAATTTTTGTGTAACGCTCATCCACTTGTTCAATGCTAATTGCACTAAACTTGCTCCTTCAGCTTCCATAAACATTGGCACAACTGCAGCAGATTCTCGGGCATCCCCGATTGCGAAATAAATCTTTCTATTGACACCTTTTATCATTACTAGATTAGCACATTCATCCAGCTTTCTTTCAACCAAAATTGATTTAAGAATTTGCTCTTTCTCGTTCTCTTCTTTTTTAGCAAAAATTTCCTTCCTAGCTTTAAGTTTGGGGGCTATTTCATTAACTAATTTATCACCAGTAGTGCCCTCATTGAAATACTTTGTAATAGATAAATTATCATCTAAAGCTTCGATTAAGATAAATTTTTTTGTATTTGAATAAAGGATTGCTTTTGAACCACCTTTATTTTCATTTTGGGATAATTTTATGAAAATATTTCTCGTACTTACATTGTTATTCGTGTGATACCCTAATTCGAACAATTCTTTATGGTTTAAAGGAGCGAACTCTTCAGTTATATTTGTGGATAACCATTCGGATGTGATTACAGAGTTAAATTGATCTAACAATCGATTTTCCATAATTGATTAGAACCCATGTTATTTTTTAGAATTTGATTATACAATATACAATATTCTTATAATAAATAATTATAATTTTTATATATATTTTCATTTCGATTACAATAATAAAAAATTATTTTTTATTTCTTAATTATTTGTTCATAAGCTTTTTCAAATCTTTCGATTGCAGTTATGATATCAGTAGATTTAGCTCCTATTGAGGCATTCATCACAATATATGGTATGGGATAGTTATCACAGCACATACCAAAATTTTTATCCTCTTGATTATAGACTCTAGGTCCAGTAACCCGTAAATTATAGAGAGCACCTCCTAATTCGGAAATTTGTTCTTCCTTTAGTTTTTCAAGAGATAATGCAACAGCAACTGGATTATATATTTCTAAAATTCTTTCATTTATTTTTTTCGCAATCTCTACTAATCTCTTTTCAAGTAATTTACGATTTTTTATTTGTTCCTCCAACAGAGTTTGATAACCAGTGAGTCCCAACGAAAGCATGGAAATTAAAAAATTCACAATCGGTGTAGCAGATGCCCGACCAGCGTATGTATGGCTAATCTTAGTGATTAAATCATCGTGCGGAGAAGCAATTATAGCTCCACCCACGGGTGTAAGGAAATTCTTATCTGTAGATTGAATGATCGCATCTACTCTCCCCGCGTCAATGGCAGTACGAATTAATTTCATCCATTCTGTACTTTGAACACCATAAGCGTTAATAACGATATGCACAAGGTCATATTCCTTCGCAAATTTGCTAATTTCTTTAATATTGTCATGTTCTCGCGGTGGAAAAAAGCTCGTAATTGAAATAATGGCAAAACAATTTTCATCCAAATTGCTTTTAATATTCTCAATAGGAACTCGAACAGCATCTCCAAAAATCTGTCCATTAACGACCTTTACATTACAACCTATTAAATCAATTGCTTTTAATATTGATTGATGGTCAATTCTGGGAAGTATAACTTTTCTCTTATTTATGAACTTATTATCATTCCAATCAGGTTTTAAAGCGCCTAGGCATAATGCCAATGACATTCCAGTACAGAGAGGAACTACTATTGCCTTTTTAATATTAGGTAAGCCAAAATTTTTTAGAAAATTTCGTGCTAAAAAATTAGAGATTTCGTACATTATTGACCCACCCGGAGCCTTTGGTTGTGG
Organism: Promethearchaeota archaeon; assembly: GCA_004524385.1. Taxonomy (GTDB): domain Archaea; phylum Asgardarchaeota; class Lokiarchaeia; order Sigyniarchaeales; family SOKP01; genus LW40-45. Next base: position 215 of record SDNM01000131.1, on the reverse strand, counting down.
AGCTGTTAAAAAACCAGAGCGACCAACTCCATGACAAAAACCACCAGAAGTTTTTAATTGGAGTTTAGAAGCGATTCTTGCTTCTCTTTCACCCACTTTAGCAGCTCTATCATCCTTATCAGTATCCATATTTGAAAGAATCTGAAGCAAAAACTCAATTTGCTCGTCGTTCCAAGGTTCTTTTGGCACACTTTTCTGTTCAAATAGAATTTTTA
>SDNM01000130.1 GCA_004524385.1 Promethearchaeota archaeon | reverse complement strand
TGAGCACCAGGACCTGTTGCATCCCCATCGATGGCAATAGGGGTCATTGAATTATTAAAATATGCTAGCTTAATTTGATACTCTTTTGCTTCATATACTATTCGGTTATTTGGAATTTCATATCTTATACTAGGTAATAAGACAAGAAGTAAACCGCATACAACTACTAATAGGCCCAAGAGACCTAACTTTTTTTTATTCCTATTATAATTAAATTGTGTCATGAAAAAATTTATCAACTCTTTTTTTATTTTTTTAAATTCTAAGCAAAAGCTAATTATTAAGTAATCAGCTATGAAGCCTTTTATGATTACAGTTTCAATATTTTCATGAAAGTTTTACTATCTTGTGAAACTAATAATTACAAAAACAAAGAGAGAAAGCAGACTTAGAAATAAGAAATATAAAATAGAATAAAAAAAAAAAGATAAAAAAAAATTTATTGTTTTTTCCTTTTCTGAATTAATATCAATCCAATGATAGAAATTGTCATGAAAATCAAAAATGAACTTCCAAAAGGAATTGCTGGAGGTGGTTCAACTGGATTTTCTTCTTGAATTCTTAGCTTTACATTGTCAATGGCAAAATTTCCCGCAAGGTCAGTGAAATTAATTGTGAATACGTGTTCACCAACTGATAATCCTTCTGGAATTATAAAACTCACATTATCTCCACTCGTCCAAGGAGTCGGGCCCGCTAAAATACCTTGTTCTTCATGTGTGACTGTAAATGTAGCTGGATGAGCATCAGTTGCTATCCAAAAGAAGCACACATCTGAGTATCCACTAAAGCACTCATAATCCTCCGGAGTAGAAGTAATCACAGGATCTTCGGAATCTTCTTGAACGGTGAGTTTTACCTCATCAGTAACGTAATTTCCAGTTTCGTCTGTAAAGTTGATAGTATAGAAATATTCTCCTAATGATAGTCCATTGGGAATATCATAAATAACGGCAACTCCACTTGACCAAGACGTTGGACCCGCAATAGTACCAGTTCCTGCGAGTTCAATAGTATAGGTATCGGGATCTTCTGCATCGGTTGCAGTCCAAGAGAATTCTAAGTCTGCATATCCAGAAAGAACAATCATATCATCGGGAGCATTGGTAATTTGAGGGGCGGCGTCTTGAATAGTAAGCTTTACGGTATCTGTAGCATAATTATCAAAGTCATCCGTAAAGTTGATTGTGAAGTAATGTTCTCCATTCTTGATCCCATCAGGAATATCATAGGTGACGCCTACTCCACTTGACCAGGCTGTGGGACCCGCTACAATACCAGCCCCCTGGAGCTCGATAGTATACGTATCGGGATTAGCATCAGTAGCTGTCCATGAAAAATTCAATCCCGTATAAGTTGGGCCAACCAAGATGTCGATTGGAGTATATGTTATCACTGGATCATCTGGTTCATAAACTGTGAATTTAACTGTGTCTGTAGTGAAATGATCATAATCATCTGTAAAATTAATGGTGTAGAAATATTCTCCTAATGATAATCCATCAGGTATATTATAGGTGACTGCAACTCCGCTTGACCAAAATGTTGGACCCGTCACAATGCCACTTCCTGCAAGCTCAATACTATACGTATTAGGATTGGGATCAGTTGCAGTCCATGAAAATGACTGTCCGGTATAACCTGATAGAACTTTAAGATCTTCTGGAGTATCACTAATAACAGGATTTTCTGTATCTTGAACCGTTACTTTTACGCTATCAGTAGCATAAAACCCATGATCATCCGTAAAATTAATCGTGTAATCATATTCTCCTACCGATAATCCCTCCGGAATATTATAAGTTACCAATGATCCACTTAACCAAGCTGTCGGACCGGCTACAATACCATCTCCTTCAAGTTCAATAGTATAAGTGTTCGGATTGGTATCAGTTGCTCGCCAAGACAATGATTCGCCTGTATACCCTGCTTCGATAACTTTATCACTAGGAGATTGTGTAATTGTTGGATCTTTTGTGTCAACCCTTTCTCGTACCTCACACACAAGTAATCCTGATCCCGAATCTGCAACATAGATATAATTTCCGGTCACGAATGATTCAAACGCTCCATCTCCTCCATATGTATCACCAATGTATAATGAATCTACAAATGAAATATGGGCAGGATTAGAGATATCCCAAATTTTTATATAACCTCCCATGCTTCCATAATCTTCTGCTGTATACGCATATTCTCCGCTTACAAAAATCCCTTCAGGAACGGTATGATATATCTGCTCTTTGTCTATCAACGTGGGATTAGTAGGATCAGAAATATCAACGGTAACTATATCATTGTAAATTACAAGATAGGCATAATCTCCCCTTACATATATATCTCTAGCATCTCCTCCGAGAGATAAATAAACCGATGCTCCTGGAGTGATAGGATCAGAAATATCAATGGTTAATATTCCACTTCCAGCAGAAAGATAAGCATAATCTCCCTCTATATACACAGATTTGGCTAAATAGCCGTCATCTTTGTAAATGGGAGCACCTGGACTGGTTGGATTAGAAATATCGATAATTGCTAATCCACTCCCCCCATCAGCAATAAAGGCATAATCCCCTCTTACAAATATTCCTCTTGAATCGCCTGTTGTATCCCTACGGACAGCGGTTCCAGGAGTAGTAGGATCAGAGACATCAATCACCGCTAATCCTCCGCCACCATCCGCAATATATGCATAATCTCCACTTACCACTACATCTTCTGCATCTCCTGCAGTATTGCTATATTGAGGTGCCCCTGGAGTGGTAGGATCAGAGATATCAATGACTGCTAATCCACTAGCGCCATCGGCAACATATGCATAATCTCCACTTACAAACACTCCTTGTGAATTCCCTGTGGTATCCTGATTCCACCATAGATCTAGAGGGGAATTAAGTTCTGAAATTTCAACTGCATATAATCCATCACCACCCAAAAAAGCATAATTTCCACCTATGCATATCGAATATACATTTTCACCTAGATTTCCTTGAGCAATTTTGCTTGGATTTGTAGGATCTGAAATATCAATTACGGCTATTCCCTTGTGATAATCTGCTACATAAGCATAATCCCCATCTACGTAAACAGCATAAGCAGATCCATCCGTATCAGCATAAACCGGGGTTCCTGGGTTTGTAGGATCTGAAATATCAATGACCGCTAAACCACTCCCTGAATCAGCCACATAGGCATAATTTCCTTCCACATAAACAGCTATAGAAATCCCATCCGTATTAGCGTAAACCGCTGTTCCTGGATTAGTAGGATTAGATATATCAAGCACAGCCAATCCAGTGCTTCCATCAGCAACATAAGCATAATTACCACTCACATAAACATCGTAAGCATAACCACTCGTAGGTTCATATTTAGGGATTTCTGGATCAGTTGGATTTGATATGTCAAGCACAGCCAATCCAGCGTTTCCATCAGCAACATAAGCATAGTCTCCACTCACATAGATACCATTAGCAAAACCATACGTGTCTTCATAAACGGGAGTTCCCGGGTGAGTAGGATCAGAAATATCGATCACTGCTAATCCAGCACCTGCACAACCCATATAAGCGTGATCCCCACTTACATAGATACCAAAGGTACTATCGTCCGTGGATTCATATATAGGTGATCCTGGATTAGTAGGATCAGATATATCAATCACTACCAATCCTCCGTATAAACTTCCATCAGCTATGAATGCATGATCTCCAGATACAAATATATCATATCCATCACCAGAAAATCCTCTATAATAGACATTAGAATTTCTAAGATAATCATTATCAAGATTCTCCATATTATTATCTGCATAATTGTAGAATCCTAAATCCATTTCAAGAAAATTGATAAAAATGGGGAGAATGAATAGTAAGGATATAATTAATAGAATTCTGTTCGATTTCTGTTTTTTATTTATTTTCTGTTTTATCATAATTAACTCATTTTTTCACTATAAATTGTTTTAAGGCATCAATTCGATGCTTTAATGGGAATTCAAGTTTTCTTACTTATATGATTAGAGTTTCAAAACTTTCGTAAAAATTCCATGCTTACATGAAAGTTTCAACCAAAACTATAAATAAAGCACTAATTGATATATAATTTAATAGATCTAAATTTTGTGATTTTATGTCGACAGGAAATATTAATTACCCTCCAAAAAATATTTATGACCCTTTAAGCGATCAAAGTCCAAATTATGACCATTTAATTTTATGGATGTTGTATAATAATGATAGTTGTACATGGGCAGATTTTGATGAAGAACCAATGAAGATCCCAGGAGGGACACTATCAAGACATTTAAAAAAGTTGATGGCGTTAGATTATGTTGATAAGATTTCAAGAGGATTATACAAGATCACCTTAGAAGGCAAAAATAAATACCATGACCTTTCTAGCGCGAAAAAGAAGGTTCGAAAGCTTAATTATCCACCAAGAGTAATATTAAGAAGTGGACGAAACTATGATCATTGGATTTTATGGATGGTATATAATAATCAATACTGCAAACGAAGCGACTTAATTGAAAGGCCATTATCTATAAATCAATCTTCTTTATCAAAAAGTTTAAAAATCTTAATTAAGAGAGGATTTATAATAAAACAAGATGCTAAATATCTAATTACTCAATCAGGAAAAATTGAATATTCTAAAATGCTGGAGAATTATGATTTAGACCGGCAGACGATCTTACAAGAAGAAAATAAGCGTATAAGAGAAATGACGGATAAAACCTTAGCATTCTTTAATAAATATCATATAAAAGACAAACAAGTCCAAATACGTTTTCTTAAACTACTTTTAGAGTTCAGTTATGATAAAGTGAAGCCTTTATTAAAAAGTGAAGAGAATTTCCATAAGGTTTTACTCTTTTTCGCGATGAATTATCCCAGTCGATATCCTGACCATATTTCTCGAGAGGAATTTTCAAAACTTTATAAAATTAAACAAACTACTTTAGATTATTACTTAACCGAAATTTGTGAGGGAAAAATCTATTCCACTCGGTTTTTTAAGTTAAGTGGGCCTCATGATGAGACTTTTTATTATTTTAAAGCAGGAGAAAAATTAGAAAAAATGTTACGGATCATCACTCAAGATCATATTGCCAATTTTTCCTACTTAAACGAATTACACTCAGAAAAAGTAGATCATTCGATTATACATAATCTTGATAATATCATAAAGGCGATTTTGGATGAATCTTGTGGAACAGTGTTTTATGAAGATTTTAAAGAGGCATTAAAAGAATTACTTCCAACTTATTTGAAATATCTTACCTATAAAATAGAAAGAAAAAAAGAAATCAAGGATCCTTACGATAAAATTGAACAAATCATTTGGCAGAACATCGCAGAAATTTTAGATCAAGATGCTC
>SDNM01000129.1 GCA_004524385.1 Promethearchaeota archaeon | reverse complement strand
TGTAACTTTAATAGTGTATAACCAAAATGGAACCCTTTTAGCTATGGTTGCATGGTTATTTATGGGTCCACGAGGGGGAATTCCTGTTGCGGGGGGAGATGATGATGATGATGATGATGAAGGGCCAGAAATAATCTATGGTTATGATCTTTCGTTCTTATTAATGGCAATCGCCTTGGTTTCTGTTGCATTAATCTTAAAGCGACGAAAAATAGTTGAAATGTTTAAAAAATAATTTAAAATTTCTTTTTTTTTTATTTTAGTAGTTTTATTTTAATATAAAGCTGAAATACTCTTGGTCCAAAAGTAACAAGAACATAAAAGTTTTCACGGCTTCCAATTTCTAAATTTCTTTTTATAATAGGAAGAGTTAGTTGTTTATGACCATATGTTGTAGCGATTTCATGGTCAAAGGGATTAAAATCAGCTCGGTTTTCTAATGCTCTAACAGTATGTAAAGACTTTGAGCTGTCCTTTCTCGTAATTTCGGCAAACATATAATGCATATCAAGATAATTCCCAAATTCATGTTCATTAACGATTAAAGATGTGGTGGTGTGATAAGTTCTAATAAAAAACTCCCCATTTTGTGAATTTGGAAACTTATTTAATGAATCACTAAGAACTTCTTTTATTAATTGAGTTAAATAGATTAATTGAGTAATGCTAAAACTTCTTAATTTAATGTTGTAAACGAGATTAACTTCATTTTCACTCTCGTGAACATAAGGTTGTTCATAATCTAAGACTGTTTCATACTGATCTAGGGCACCTTCCTCTAATTTTGGGAAAACTGATGAGTTAATTCGATTAACATTTCGAAAGGCCCATGTTCGCAGGATACATTTTTGAGAGAAAGGTAGATTTTCTGTAGCTTCTAAAAATCCTCTTACCATTTGAGAGATTTCTAATGTTGGAGTAGCGCTACCTATTAAAATTCTATGCCAGCAATTTTGAATGAATCCTTTAATTGCAAATAACTGTTCAAAAAAATCAGTAGGAGTCATTCCACCAATAGATCTTGGATCCAGTTCAAGCCATAAATTATTAAAGTACTTTACTAATTGGTAATACAAACTAAAATCTCCAGATATATCCAAACCACTTAAAACAATAATATTTTCAGGAGATTTTGAGAGAAAAGACTTAATTTTCTCGTATGATGTAAACTCAGGATTATTCTCAGGGATAAATAGATTTCCAACGTCAATTTTGATAAAATAATTCTTTTCCTTACAATAGGGTAATAACTCATTTAGAATTCTATTGTTTGTTAAATCTAAGTTCGTATAGGTAGGATAAAGTACTATACCAGCAATTTTGATTTCTTTCACAATTTTCTCTATATCTGATAATAGGTCATAATAGGATGAGATATTAGACAAATTATAAGATAAGACACCAATAAATTTTTTAGGATCTTTTTTTACAACCGTTATTACGTCTGAATTCGCAATACCATATTCTCTTCCTAAATCCATACCTTGAATTAAAGCAAGCTGAACATTGGAACTGTATAATTCTAATTTTTCATCATCTATGTTAATTTTTCTATTATAAAAATATTCTCGTCCTTCTGAATTTTTTAATTGTAATAGATTTTGAAGGATTTCAGACTTCTCAGCATCCTTAAAAACCGCCCAAACTAGAGTATCAACTTGTCCATAGGTAAAAGCATTTGCGTATTTTTTATCGAAAATAGAACTAAAATCTGGTTGATACAATCTTTCCATAATTTAATATAAAAATAAAAAACATTTTAAAATATACATTTTATTCATTATAGAATCGAATATTTAAAATCTCTTAAAGATGTATAATTTAGACTTGAAAAAAGGGAATTATCCTATAATCATCAAGCCTAATCTGGGGCAACCAATTTTAATAAATCTAAGAGATTATATGGACGATAATGGTAATTTTATCAAAAAAATTCTTTTTGATGCGTTAATAATTGCAATTCCGGGGCAAAATGTAAACGAAATTTTACAATTTTTTCATTTGAATTTATTTATTCAACCCATTTTAAAGGATAAAGGAGATTTTTCTAAAAGGAGAGGTGAAAGATATCCTTTACAAATACAGGAGATTGAAAAAGTAAAGAAATTGGATTTTAGAGAAGAGGGTGTATTAAAAGAAGAACATTGTGAAATATGGGATATTTTTAATACTATGTTACAAATTGAAGATCTTTTTGGAGAGAGAAAAGATCTTTATAAAATCAAATTCCAAGTGAAAGATGTAAAAATAATTCATAAACTCTTAAAAAAATCTAATAGAACTTCTTTAATATTTGATATAATTCACGATATTCCCAATATTATTGAAGATAAAATTAACTATCACGCAATTGCGTTTTTTGATAAGGATTGGGCTAATTTTAAATTTATTCACGCTACAGATTTTCATGTTGCTCGAAGAAATGATTTTATTTCGAAGTTTTTAAAAGATAAAGCAAAAGATAAAATTAAAAAATATAGGACTCTAAAAAAGAAACTTTCAAGCAAAGCTCATTTTATTTTAACCAGAGATTTTGAATTTAAAAAGGAATTTCAGGAATACCATCTAAATGAGTTAAAATATGCTAAATATAATTTCAACCAAAATATAAGAAAATTGATTAATTATATTAACGAGAGGGTTAAAGAGAATGAATTAGATTTTGTTTTAATGACGGGGGATTTAATCGATTATCTTAATATAGCCAGAGGGAATTATCAATATAAAAACAATTTTATCGTGTTTATCGAAATCTTACTCGGTGTGAATAGGGGGTTAGACAAATATCCATATTTCACTGAAGATGAATACATCAATAAAGAAGAAATCTTAGCCCCGATTTTCACTTTAGTAGGTAATCATGATTATCGTAAGGGGCATTATAGTTTAAGATTTACTAAAGTACGTAAAATATTTGGAATGACTCGCAAAGATATTAAAGGTTATTATGACATTAAATTCTTTAATTATTTTACAGTTATACGTTCAAAGGATAAGTACTTAAGGGATTACTTTAAATATTTGAATCCCAATTTGAATTATAAATTGAAAATTGGAGATCAATACAATTTTATCTTTCTTGATACTGGTCAAGATTCTACTGCTAATACGCATGATCTATTAAGTGGTGGACCCTCTACTAAAGGAATAAAAGATTACCAAATTGAACTTTTAAGAGCATACATAAGATTAGCACATAATGAGAAAATTATTGTCGTTATGCACACTCCTCCTATATCTCCCCGTCTTGGACGATCGACGCAGAGGAAATTTAAAAAGATTTTTAAATTGAACCGAAAAATAATGTGGAGAGATTTTTATGAGAATAATTTAGAGAAGTATGTTGGAGATTCTAGATTAGATCGAGCATTAAATTTAAAATATCAAACAATAATGTATAATTGGGCTAATCTCCTTAGGGTTTTTACAGGTTCAGATGAGATAATCAGAAGAAAAATAGATTTGGTGCTCTGTGGCCACACCCATACCCTTAAAGAATTTAGATTAAAAGAGACAAAAAATCCCGAGAAAATCAAATTTGGATATTTCTTTTTCCCTATTCACGTTACCGTACCTGTAGAAGTTTATACTAACAAATATAGAGATTTTTTCAAAAAATTCAAAGATCAGAATGAATTAGAAATTTGGTTCGATGTCTATAAACCTTTTGTGTTCCAAACTCAAGCGGTTGGTCCCATATCGTTAAAAGATAAGTTTAAAGCGCCAGGTTTTAGGTATTTTACGATAAAAAACAATCAAATAACTGCTGCAGATGTTTTTTCTTTACATATAATTGATACTCCTAAAGAGTAGAAAGTATCACATTAAGCTTTTTCTAATAAACTAATCAGAAAATTATTAAACTAACTCTCGGTTTTTATTTAATAAATAAATGGTTGGCCATCTATAATCCCCATATGACTTTTTCCTAAATCATATCTATAAATCCCCTCAAAATCCGAAACTGGGACTTTCTTTAGCGCAAATTCAAGGGCATCTAAAAAAAGATTTAATTCTTCTTTTTTAAATTTGAATGGGCTAAAATTGAATAAAGAAACAAATTCCTCTGGAAATAACTCTTTTCCTGTTTTTACCTTAAATTTTCCCAAAAAATAATCATTTTTTGAATCATATCCTTGCCAACCTCCTACTGACATACCAGATGCACCATAATAGAAGGTAGCTGGAAATATTTTATCATCGGGCGTCTTTACAAGCATCCATGAGTTGAATAAAATTTCATCACCACCAAATCGCAACTCTGGAATGAGAGTCTTTAGAGAACCTGCAAGCAACAAATCAAGTTCCTCTTGATGTGTCATAAGATCTTGAAGCTCAAATTTTTGACCTGAATCGCTAAGTTTTTTAAAGGTTTTTACTACATCTCTCATAGAACCTGCTCCAGCAAATTTACTACTCCCAATACCACTAATATAGGGTAATCTCGATTCACTATTCTTAAAAACAAATCCATAACCTCCATATCCTACTGCTCCTTTTTTTATATTATCTACTCCTTTCGCAGCTTGAGAAACTAGTTCGAGGAGTTCTTTAAAATCTGTTACTTCACTACATTCTTCATTCATTTTGATTAATAATTTTTCTAATTTTTATCTTAAATCTATATGTTGTATAAAAAAATTTAATTATTTAAATTAAACAACATACCGGATTTTTTCTTTTTACAATTTTTACATTTTTTATTTATTTTTGAAAATAGACTTTTTTCCTTTACTCCTTTCTTTCATGAATTTCATAACTTCTTCAATGGTGGTATCACTCATTGGTCCTAAGGACATTACTTTTAAAGCACCTACAGCGTTAGCAAATTTTGCTGCTTTTTTTAAATCCCATCCTGCTAAATATCCCACGATAAATGCCCCTCCAAATGAATCTCCTGCACCCGTCGGATCTATTTCATTTGCCTTAAACCCTGGTACTATAATTCCATCTACATTATCTTTTGTAAAAATTGTACAGCCATCCTTACCCTGTTTTAACACGATAATTTTAGGTCCTTTATCTAATAATTTTTGACACGCTTCTTTTTCTCCACTAACTCCTGCTAACATTTCAGCTTCTTCTCCACTTGGGAGTAAAATAGTAGTTGATTCTAAAACAGGGTTACAAATTTTAATAATTGTATTCAAATCTAGCATTTCGGGTCGTAAATTAGGATCAAATGAGATAATTACATTAGAATTCTGTTTTTTCACAATCTTTATTGCCTTATAACATGCTTTTCGTGAATTTTCACTGATTGATAATCCACTGCCCATTATATGAAGACTTTTAACATTCTTAAAATAATCTTCTTTTACATCTCCAGGATTAGTTTCACCAGCAGCCCCAGCCGCAAAAATAAATTTTCTTGAACCATCAGAATTATATTGATTAAACGCTATA
>SDNM01000128.1 GCA_004524385.1 Promethearchaeota archaeon | reverse complement strand
TACGAAAAAAAGGTGTATAAATAAAATGGTAAATTATAAAGTAGCCGATGAGAGTTTAGCAGAAAAAGGTAAAGAAGCGATATATATTGCTGAAAATAAAATGCCTGTCGTTGCAATAATTATTCGTGAAAGATTTATGAAAGAAAAACCTCTTGAAGGGATAAAAATTGCAGGTTGTTTACATATTACAAAAGAGACCGCAAATTTAGCAAGAACGTTAAAAGCAGGTGGTGCTGAAGTATATTTATGTGGAAGCAACCCTCTCTCTACCCAAGATGATGTTGCTGCAGCTTTAATTAAGGAGGATATTAATGTTTTTGCATGGCATGGAAATACTGATGAAGAATTCTATTGGTGTATTAGAGAATGCCTAAAAGAAAATCCTAATATTTTAATTGACGACGGAGCTGACATGATAGTTACTGCTCATAAAGAATTTCCTGAACTTATTTCATCTGGGACTATGATTGCTTGTCAAGAAGAAACCACCACTGGTGTCAAAAGGTTCAAAGCAATGGAGAAACAAGGAGCATTAAAAGTACCTTTATATCCAGTAAACGACGCGCGTTGTAAAAATCAATTTGATAATGAATTAGGAACCGGACAAGGTATTGTATCTGCTATTTATGGTATGCACGTTCTTTTTGCGGGAAGAAAAGTCGTGATTGCAGGTTATGGACATTGTTCTTCAGGAATGGCACTTAGAGCGAGAGGATTAGGAGCAAATGTTATTGTTACAGAAGTAGATTCTATAAAAGCACTCCAAGCAAGGTTCGCTGGATATCAAGTAATGCCTATTGCCAAAGCTCTTCCTGATGCAGATATAGTCCTTACTGCTACAGGGTGTAAACATGTCATAGCGCCAACTAAAGAGATGTTTGATTTACTCAAGGATGGTGTAATTCTCGGTAATCTTGGACATTTTGATATTGAAATACCTACCAAAGAATTATATGAATATGCTAAAGAAATTAAACCTATTCGTACCAATGTTGAGGAACTAATCTTTCCTGATGGAAAGAAAATATATTTATTAGCAAAAGGTCGGTTAGCAAATTTAGTTCTATCCGAAGGTCATCCAAGCGAAGTTATGGATATGTCATTTTCACTTCAATCTTTAATGTCAGAGTATATCGTTAAGAATAAGGATTCTTTAAAACCAGGAATTATTGAAGTTCCTGAAGATATTGATGATAAGGTTGGATTCCTTAAATTAAAATCAATGGGCATTGAGATTGACACACTAACAGAAGAACAATACAATTACATTCATGGATTCGAAGAAGGAACTTAATCAATATCCTTTATAACTTTTTATATTTTTTTAATATTTTTTCAATTTCCAATTCGGCTTCTGATATTTTATATTTTAAAGAGATGTTTCTTTTATGTAATTCGTCATGAAATTCCCAAATGGATATTCCTGCAATTTCTGAAGCTTTTCCTAAAGATATTTTATCTTCGAGATATTGCTTTAGCGCATATTCTATTTTTTCTTGTGCAATACTTTTCCACAATAACTTTCTAATATAAGAGGATGGGTCTTCATTATATAATTCCTTTAACTTATCAATTTCTTCTTTCAAGTCATCTGGTAGAATGATAGATATCTTATCCCCCATATTTCTCACCTTTTTCTATATATTCTTGAATTACATCTGCAGAAACCCAACTATTTTCTGCATACTGTTTAATATTTGATTTATATTCTGAAAAATCTTTTTTTTATTATTAAATTATAGTATAAAGTAAAGAGCCACAGGTATAAATTATAAAAAAAAAATTTATTAACATCCAAAATTTAGAGAATGCATCTAAAATCAATTGGTACATTACTATGAGTAAAAAAATAAAAGGATTACCTCTATATCTTATATCTGTTATATTAACGAATATCTTTTATTATTCCCTTTTAATTCCGGCTGCTTTTTTATATCCTGGTTATTCGCCTTTTATAAACTCGGTTTCTTCCTTAGGACATACCACGAAAAATCCCAAAGGTTGGTTTCTATTCCCCATATCCCTATTTTTAATGAGCATCGCATTAATTCCATTTATTCTTGGCACAAAAAAATGGTATGAATCTCAGCCATCTGTAAAAAAATCAATAATAGCTATACAGATAATTGGAATATTGAATAGTTTCTCGATGGTAATGATTGGAATTTATCCAACCAATCAAGCACCTGTGGAACATGAGTTTTGGAGCCTAATGAATTTCATATGTATTGAATTGGTAATACTACTCGTCATTGTCGGTTTAAGAAATCACCCTTCTTATTGGAAGCGTATTTCAATAATTGCTATCATTGCTTTTGTATTGTGTATAATATATTTATTCTTATTACGTATTATTCACTACCCTTATGCGACAATTTTTGAGTGGTTAACGTTCATATTAATCTTAGGATTTCTTTTAATACTAGGTGTAAACATGTATAAAGAAGAACTATAACCAAATGTCATAATAGTAGTATATTTTTTTCATTTTTTTTTAATTTTGATACTCTTTTGGCGATATGATTTTCTTCCGAAAATTGTTAAATAAAAAAAAAATAATATTTTAGCATGAAGTTCATAAAAAATTTTAATGATTTCATAACTGATTTAAAAGTCGTAAAGTTTTCTGCTATTGCTGCTGTAATTATCTGGATTGGTGGCGTATTAATGGCACTTTTGATAGGACAATTAGATCCTGCCGGACCTTCTCATGATCCTGCCGGATTTAATCCCGCTATTAATTATATAAGTGACCTTGGCAATCAGGATCTTACACCAATGCCAATTATCATTAATTGGGCAATGATGAATACTGCCCTATTATCAATTCCTGTAGCATTGTACTGGAGAAGAATCCTCATAGTTGATGATATAAAATTATTGCGAAAAATTCTAGTAAATGTATCAGTATTGTGTTTGTTAATAGGGATGATTGGATTATTTTTTGTTGGAGTAATTTCTGAAGACGTAGGAGAAGTTTGGGATAAGCTTTTTCCAATTGGTTATACTTGGCATGACCTTGTAGCTGACATTGCTTTTGGATTTTTGCTGATTGCTGGAATTCTGATATCAACACAATGTATAATTTATCCTGATATTCTTGAGGAAACTATCGGACTAACACATGCAAAAAGAGTACGTATTATATACGTAATTAATGCTTGGGTATTAACTCCTATATTCTATTATATGTTTTATACAGTACCTTATTTATGGTATACTGAAAAATTTTGGACTTTTTTGCCATGGTGGCAATGGGCACCCGTATGGGAATGGTTACTAATGTTTTCTTTGAGTTTCTGGTTAGTTTCAGCAGGTGTCCTTACGAAAAAGCAGATAGATAGAGAATTAAAGAAATGATTTTAATTCTTGAAGAAGGAACCTAAAACAAAAATTTCTATTCTTTTTTCTCATTTTCTAATTAAAAACTAAAATATTCAAGGTTTAGGGTATAACATTTCTTTTGCACTTGCATCTCCATAAATTTCACGTGCAAGATGTCTTAGCCCATCTAATCCAATTGGTTCTTCCTTAAGCCTTATCGATTGCCAAATTTTTGTTTTATCAAACTCATTTTTTATATCTTCTACATAATTAAGTTGCATAAAACGCATATTATTACAAAAGTCACATTTTTTTGCTTTAGGAGTTATCATGTTAATATGGACTGCATCAAGACTAATATATTTTTTAGTTAAATCTCTCGCTCTTTTAATCTCTTCGAATGATGGTTTCTCCGCAATAGTTACTAGTCTAAGCGATCCCACGTCATGGATTAAATTTGATATACGTTCTCCTCTCTGTTCCAGGTCATTTAACATTTTTACTATTTCATCTCCGATACTTACTCTATTTCCTTCCTGTTCGAAAGGATGAAGATTTATTAGAATAAATAAAAAAAAGAAAAAAAATTTAAACTTATAGTTTTTAGTGATTTAGTCTCTTTATTGTGATCTTAATATCGGTTCTCAATTGTTCCATCATTTCCTTTACAGAATTAAAGCGTCTATTCCTTAGATTTCTATAATCATCATAAGGATGAAAAACATAGTTTCCAAATTCGTTAATCTCTAGTCGAAAAGTTGCCTTTTCAAACTCTAGCTCTTCCTTACTTAAATAATTAATATAATTTTCCTTTATCAAGTATTTGATGACTGGAACATACCCACTTGTGAGTCTTTTAGCAATTTCTTCCTTAAAAACCTTTTTTGCGATCGGATCTCCCACTTCTGTCAATTTTTTAAGTAAAGCAAAGGAGAGTTTACTATCAAGAAATCTCGTATCATAATTATTTTCTGCCCAAGCTTGTATATTTGAACAATGCCACCAGAATTCTTGCTCGGGAATGATATCATGACTTATATCTGGAACATTTCTTGCCATTGGCCCTTGAACTATTCTATTTTGGTAAATATGCTTATTGTATATTCCAGCAGCTTCATCTATTGAATCTATCTCATCATATTGTTGCACATCGGCTATTGGAATATTGAGGACTAACCGAATACATTGGATAAATCTCTTACCACTTACATAAATAAATGTCTCTCTATTCTCGAACTTGACCGTAATATAATCATTAACCTTGAATTCTTTCATATTACATTTTATATTTGTCTTCTATTACATTTATTAGTAAAGATTTCGTTCTCTTTCACACTCTTTCTTACAGTATTCATATTTAAGGAAAAAAATCGTTAATCTTTTTCTTTACACTCTTGATTATTTCTTGAAGGTTTTCATTATCTTTACAATCAGAGATTGCCCTCTGAATAGTTTCAATAGGGGGCATGTCGGGAAAATCGGATTTACTAAGATGAATACAATCAAAATATTTAAATCCATCTAACCATCTTAGAAGTATCTCACCCCCTAGGGCATCATAAATCGTATAAATTGCATCATTAAATCCCGTTTCATAACCTCCAAAAGCTAAATTGGGGAGACTCTTTCTAATTTTAGCGAGAACTATTTGACGTGTGTATTTATGATATCGCATTAAAAAACCTATAACTTTTCGGTTTAATAACCTATCTCCATAAACCTGTACTACTGCTAGATTAATTAAAAAATCTAAAAGTGGAGCATATTGTTCAACAGCTTTTTTCATTTCTTCCTCATCAAACCAAAAAGGATTATCTTTAAGCTCTTTCATGATTTGAGACATTGTTTTTTGCAATTTTGATCCTCTCGTTTCATCCTTTGGTTTTTTACAGTATTCTACAAATTTTTGAGGATCTTTTGCTTCTCCCCAATAATCAACCCCTCCTAATTTCTCAATCAGATTTTGAGGAATATTATTCCTGTTGATTGCTTGAATTCCGTGCTTTCTCCAGAAATCAAGGACAATGTCATATTGCTTAAGGTAATCTATTAAAGATACTTGGATGTAAAGTTTTTTTAAATTTTCTAAATTTTTTAAACCTTTTACTTCCGAAAGGTTATTTTCT
>SDNM01000127.1 GCA_004524385.1 Promethearchaeota archaeon | reverse complement strand
GTCCTGCCAATTTTTCTTTAAGGTTTTATCCGATTAACGGAGAACCAAAAATTTTTCCTGACTTGAGTGGCTCACAATAACTGCGTTACTAGTATGAAGCATTTCCAAAGAATTTTATGGTAGAAAAAAATTATCAATCAGAATATGCGAAAAAAATTAGATGAAAATTCCCAAATTTTTTTCAAAATGACATTTTTCTGTTTTCTTTGATATTATATACTAGAAACACATTTCAGGCTCATTAAAATTTTATTAAATCATTGAACTCATGAGAATTAAATAATTGATTTCAATTTTCATTAATGCACTTGACAGAATATCTGATATTCTATGAATGATCTAAGGATACTGCTAGATAAAACATCTGAGTCGTTTTATCACAAATCCATTAAGCAATTGATATTTAAATATGTGTCAGAACGAAATTTTAATATCGCTGAAAGCTCTACTGAAAAATATTTTAAAAATCGTAGAGCAGACGTTTATTTTAAATTGAAAAATGGTCAAAAAATAGTTGTTGAAATCCAGCAATCCAGAATTTCAATTAAAGAAATTATCAAAAGAACAAGGGAATATAATCAACAAAAAATATATGTACTCTGGATTTTACACGGTAAAGGAAAATGTGTCGCAACCCCTAAATTTCCCGAAGATAAAAGAAATGTAAGAATAAATCCAGTAGAAAAATTTCTTCATAAAATGTATGGAGGGAGAGTTTATTACGTTAATGTAACCAACTCAAAAAGTAAAATCACTGCACCATATGCTTTACACTATTCGCTTTCAGATAAAAAAACAGATGAATTAATACGGAGTGGTTTCGATTATTATTATTTCAGAAACTCTAATTTTACTTTTATTCCTAATTGGAATTTATTATGTACTAATTTTAACAATTTTAAAATTGCTAGATTTTATGATAAAAACGTTAAAAATTCATTGAAGAATCTAATTTTAAGTTATATCCAAATTTATTTAAAAGAAAATCCTTATGATTACAAAAAATACAGAAAAACGAAAAAATTAATTAAAAACGTTATTAAGGAATTCAAAAGCAAATATGGAAAATCAATCATTATTGACTGTATTAAATTAATTAATAAAAAGGGAAAATTCCTAAATGAAAAAGCTATTCAAATCTATAAAAAAAAAAGATAGTTTTTTTAAATTTGTATATATAATTTTAATTTAATATCAATAAATAAAATGATACAAATTAATTAAAATATTTAATCTAATAAAAGGTGGAAAAAAAAAATGACTATTGATTGGTCACGCATTGAAGAGAAACCTGACGCCAAACAAAAAGTTGATGGAAGAGCCTTACTAGATCTTAGAGCAAAAATTACTGATTTAGAAAAACAATTATCAAGTTCAAAAAAGGATATTGAAAAACAGAAAATTGATTCCAATAAAGAAATTGATAAAATTAAATCAGAAAAATCTAATGAAATATCTAATTTAGAAAAAAAAATAAAAGATTTAGAAAATAAAATAGCAGATTCAGAAAAAAAACTAGCAGATTCAGAAAAAAAAATAGCAGATTCAGAAAAAAAAATAGCAGATTTAGAAAACAGCGTAAAAAACTCTAGTGATAAGGAAACGGATCTTAAACAAGTAGCGGAAAATAAAGATAAAGAAATAGAAACTCTTAAGAGTAAAATAGCAGATTTAGAAACGGATTTAAGAACGGATTTAAGCAAAAAAGATAAAGAAATTGAGGACATTAAAAACATTTTAAAGCAAAAAGATAAAGAAGTTGAAAGTATTAATAATGATCTGTTAAAAAAAACGGATGAGTTAGATATCCTAACTAAAAAGCTTGAGACTCTTGAGGCTGAAAAATCAGAGATGAGTAAGGCTCCCAAAGTTCTAAGAAAAATCCAAGAATTAATAGAAATTAAAGGATTTCTCTCAGATAAAGAAATAGAGGAATTAATGCAATAACAGAAATTGCATGAATCATATTTTTTACTTTACTATTGGAATACAATCAAATTTAACCAATTTCCAATAATTTTTTTTCTGTTAAAATTTTAAGTTCTGAAATCAACCAACATAATTCATCGTAAGTACAAGATGATCTAAAGATTTCTTCAGCTTTTTTCCGAATATCATCTAAAGAAACATTTTCATCGCCCATTTGAATTATAAGTTGCTTTTCAGCGAGTAACCAACACAATTCATTATAACTTAACTGGTTTTGTGATAAAAAATAAGCAGCAACATCAATCATTTCTTTTAAGTCAATATTTGATGTTTCTTCTGGTTCAGTTGTTATTTTTTCCGGTTCTGTTTTCCTATATTCTTTGAGTTGTTCCAACCACTTAAGTAAATTGATTTCTAATCCACTATCTTCATTCGAACCAAGATCTCTATTATTTGACATGAGTATTTGTATTAAATTCTAATTTATTAAGGATAAATATATGAAAATCGATACAAATATTATTTAATCTTCTTAATATTTTAATTTTTTTAAAAAAATAAGGTAAATAGCTATCCAAGGATAATTGTAATTCTTAAATTTTTAATTATCAAATAAATCCAATAGATAATATCTAAATATTACTCCAATTGAAATGAAGAAGTTATATTATTGATATATATATGTAGATATTTCTCAGCGATATTTGGAGAAATACATAAAATCTCTAAAAAAAGTAATTTTTTATTTTAACAATGGTGTATATAAAATCTTTAATTTGTGAAGGATTTAAAAGCTTTAAAGAAAAAACTAAAATCAATTTTAGCAAAGGGTTTACTTCAATAGTTGGCTCAAATGGAAGTGGGAAATCCAACATCTTAGATGCGTTTGTATTTGCTATAGGAGAATTATCCGGGAATAAAATGAGAGTAAATAATATAAAAGACTTAATATGCAACGGAGGTAGTAATGGAGGAACTCCTTCTAAATATGCAAAGGTAGATGTGGTTTTTGATAACTCTGATAGAATCTTTCCCATCCCAGTTGAAACAAATACAGTAAAGGTTTCGAGAAAGATATATATTGATGGTAAAGGAAAATATTTTTTAAACGATAAAGTTATTACGAGGAGAGAATTACAAGATATTTTAGATTTAGCAGGCTTATTACCAAACTCGTCTAATCTTATTTTGCAAGGAGAACTCTTTAGAATTATAACAATGAATAACAATGAACGCAGGGGATTAATTGAAGATATTTCCGGAATCGCATCATATAACGAAAAGAAAGAAAAAGCAGAAAAAGATTTAGCCAAAGTAGAAGAAAATATCTCTAGAATTACTCTTTTACTAAATGAACTTTCAATTCAATTAGATTCCTTAGAAAGAGAAAAAGATGATGCCTTAAAATATCAGGAACACGACACAAAGCAAAAAAATGCTGAAAATGCTCTCATTGTTTTAAAATTGAGGGATTTTGAAAAACAAATTGATAGATTTATGGTTAAAAAGGAAACTTTGATAAAAGAAATTCAAGAAATTAATTATAATCTTTTAGAAAAAAGAGAACATTTAAGTAAAATTGCTGTTGAATTGGATAAAATCAATGAAGAGATTAAAAAACTTCAAACTAATGAATTGAAAGAACTAACTCTAAAGCTAAATAAGTTGAAAACTGATATTGCTAAAAAAGAAACGCAGAAGGAAAATTTTCAAAAAGAAATATTAAAACTAAAAAAAAATTTAATAGATTCTTTTAAAAAAAAAGAGGACCTTGAAGGGAACAAACAAATTATTCAAAATAATTTGATGGGCAAGAAGAAAGAGAAAAAGGAAATTAAGGAAAAACTCCAATCGTTGAAAGAAGAATTATATCATAGCGAAGAACAAACTAAGGAATTTGATTCTAAATATAAAGGTTTTCAAGAAAATCTTGAATCTCTAAAAAATGATATTGCAGAAAAAAATGAAATAAAAAGTGAGATAAAATCTGAGATTAAGGTTTTAACAAGTAAATTAGAAAGTTCTAATGATAAATTAAGCAATACAGTAATGAGAGTAGATGTGCTCAATGGAGAAATTGAAAATATTAGTCAAGAAATAAAGATATTGGATTCGGAAGAAAGGAATTACAAGGAAAAACCTGATAATAACATTAGTTTAAATGATTTAGAGAGTAATAAGCAAAATTTAGATTTAAAACTAAAAAAAATTCAATCTATAATAAATGAAAAGCATGAGAAACTAATATCTCTTAAGAGTAAAATAAAAGTAATCCAAAAATTATCATCAAACAAGGCATTAGAAGCGATTTTAAGATTGAAGAATGATAGAGAATTATCTTCTAACCACAAAATTTCAGGAACCATTTATGGCACTATTGCTCAGTTAGGAAAAACAAGAGAAGAGTATAATACTGCACTTCAAATAGCAGGCGGGAATAAATTTAATTACATCGTAGTTGAAAATCAAGCAACAGCAAAACAATGTATAAATTTTCTTAAGAATAATAAAATTGGTCGTGCTTCTTTTATACCTTTAGATAAGATAAAAACTAATTTTATCAATTATGATTTAAATAACAACGAAAAAATAATTGGAAGAGCTGTAGATTTAATTCAATTCGATGCTTTGTTTAAAAAAGCTTTTGAATTCGTTTTTGGAAGAACTATTGTGGTTTCTGATATTGACACTGCTTCGAACTTAGATATAAAAGCTAGAAAAGTAACTTTAAACGGGGATGTTGTAGAAATGTCGAATTTGATGACGGGTGGCACATTTAAACAATCAATGAGAGGAGGTTTTATATCACAGGAGGAAGCTAAAATACCAAAATTGGAAACAGAGTTAAATAACTTAAAAAGAGAAGAAGATTCCTATTTGAAGAAATTAAAGAATATTGATAAGCAAATTGCATTGAGTTATAAAAGCAAGATTTCAGCAAATAATGAATTAAGTGAAGTAAGAAAAAATTTAGCAGTATTAAAAGACAATCTTTTAAGAAAGGAAGATGAATTAAAAGATTATAATGTTAAAATTGAAGAAACAAAGACCGAAATTAAAAATATTGAAGGAAAATTACAAACTGAACAATTGAAATTAAAGGATATAGATCAAATTTTATCTGAATTAATGAATGATGAAAATGAACTTAAATCTAAGATATCTTTACTTGAAGATAATGATTTCACCAAGAAAATCAACAATTTAAGAAAAAAAATTGACGAATTAGAAAAAGATTATATGCACATTAATTTAGAGGTAACTAAACTAAGAACTCAATTAGAAGATGTAATAAATAATCGGGAATCTGAAATAGAATCTACCATAAATAATTCCCAAGAAGAGATCAAAGACAATACGTTTAAGCTCGAAACTCTTAAAAAAGAATTAGTTGATATTGAAACAACTATTAAAGAGTTGGAATCTGAATTATTAAAGAAAAATGAAGTTGTTGGACAATTTTATTCAAAAAGGGAAGAGCTTTTATTATCTCAAACGAAACTCAAGGCTGAAATTGAAGATTTAAAAT
>SDNM01000126.1 GCA_004524385.1 Promethearchaeota archaeon | reverse complement strand
CATGTAGCTCTATTATCATTTCCAAGAACTACGCCGTCCTTACATTTAATTGCGACGCCGCAAGCGCCTGGTACCATTATTTGAGACATTTTTTTTCCTTATAGACTGTAAAATTCTAATTCATGAATAATTATTATCTTAAAGTTATTGAAAAAATATAAGTTTATTCTTAATATTCTAAAGATAGGAGGTATTGATAATAAAAAATTTAGTATTAAAATCAAGCAACAATAATTTAATCAATTGCTTTATATTCATCACCAACGATTTCATCTAAATTCCTCACAAATTGTATTGCACCTTTTAGAAATCTTGGTAGATGTTTAAAAGTCCAATTGAATGATGGATAATATCTGAAAATTCCTCGAATAGATTTTTTTAAATGGTATTCCATATCGTAAAACGAGTGATAACTCTCCATAAGTAATTCTTGAATGTCATCCTGCGTTAAATCCGGTGTAGCCATGGGGGGCTTCACTTGACCAACCTTTCTGTCTGCCCATTTAAAGTCTTCTTCTACCCAACCTTTTTCAACAGCTTCAGTATAAAGTTGAGTTCCAGGAAAAGGTGTTATAGGATTAGTCATCATAAAATCGATCTCCACTTCTTTCATCAATCTAAAATTTGTTAGAGTATCTTCTTTTGTTTCCCCAATATTACCAATTATAAAGCTCCCAAAGACTATTATACCATTATAATGACATATATCAATACACTTTCGCACCTTATCAAGGGAATACGCTTTTTTCATTTCATCCAAAGACACTTGTTTAAGGCTCTCAAATCCTAAGAAAAAACAGATGAAACCACTTTCATGCATTTCTTTAACCATATCAGGATTATTAGCAATGTCATCTACTCTAGATTGACAAACAAACATTAATTTTTTATTAAGACGAGATTTTTTAAGTAATTTACAAATTCGCATCACTCTTTTTTTATTCAATGTGAAATTATCATCCACAAAAAAGACAAGTTTAGTTTGTGAGGGAACTTGATATAATTCTTTAATAACCCGTTCAGGCGTTTTTGTTCTATAGGTTCTTTTATAAAATTCATGAACACAACAAAAGCTACAGGTAAACGGACACCCCCTCGAAGTTTCACAGACCCAGGAAGGCATCCATGTATATTGGTAAGGACTAGGATCTACCAGTTCATTTCGAGGAAATGGTAGATCATCTAAATTTTTAATATAAGGTCTATCAGGATTGTGGTAGACCTTTCCATTTTCTCTATACGATAATCCTAAAATTTCCTTTTTTGGCTTACCATCTAAAAGTTCCTTAAATGTTATTTCGCCTTCGCCCCTAACAATCATATTAATACTATCATATTTATCAATAATACTTGGATCTAAAGTAGGATGAAAGCCCCCTAATACTGTTTTTACATTATTTCTTTTTGCTAATTTACAAATATTCAAAACAATTCTAAAAGTAGGTGACATACATGTAATTCCAACTAAATCGTAATTGACCAATTTTTTTTCCATTTCTTTAATTCCATAAGATTTGTCAACATTTAAATCAAGGATATCAACTGTATGTTCAGAAATAGCCCCAGCAAGAGTTAATACGTTTAATGGGGGGCTGCATATTATAGCTCCCATTCCTTTACCAGACGGAAATGGTGGATATATCAATAATATTTTCAATTTTATCACTTTGTTGATTATTGAAACCAAAAAATTCCATTATTTACTATTTATAAGACGCCCTAAGACGCCCCATGAATTATTTCATAAAATAATAGAAAAAATAAATACTTATTCTTATTAATCAAAAAGTTTGAAGGATTGATATTAGTTCAATCTATGTAAGTATAAGGCACAATTAAATCAAGATTGTACTCATAAATTATATAAATTTTAATCTAGTTGTTGAATTTGATTATTTGAAAAAAAATAAAATTTGATTAAGAGTTAAAATTATTTTTTGGATAATGAAGTTCCACAAAACGAACAATAGGCTGCATCTCTTTGATCGAGTTCAGCGTTGCATCCTGGGCAAGTTATTATAACCCCCATTTTTGGAGGAATTCCTTTCATTACCCCATTAAATGTTTTTTTTAATAATTCCTGAACTTCCTCAATTCTCCCATCAATTTCTTTCTCTTCTGCATCATCTGATAATGAATGAATGTATACGTAAGTTAACTCAATTAAGAAATTTTTAATGAATTTCATTTGATCTCTAAAATTATTATTAACTTTTACTTTTAAGATTCTCTCTCCTGATTCCGTTAAAATATATACTTTTTTTAATGGACCAATCTCGCTTTTAACTTGCTTAATTTTCAAAAAACCTTTAGATTTTAATTTCGATAGAATTGGATAAATAGTCCCTGACTGAGCTGTCCAAGTTCCAGCAAAATGATCATTTAATCGCTGAATTAAATCATACCCTGAAAACCCTTTATTATTGAAAATGAATTCGAGAATTGTAAACTCTAATGGAGTGAGCTTTTGCTTTCCTTTTATGTTTTCTTTTATTTTCTTTCTAATCTCAAATGCCATATCTTTTATGTCTTCTTTAAGATCTAAAAATTTACCTAGCCACATTTAAATTGATCCCCTCACTCTTATAATTCATTTCTTTTTCTCGCTATTTTTTCCATCTCTTTATCCACTGCTTTATCAATTTTAGATTTCTTTTCTCCATTTTCAGTTAATTCTTCTCTGAAAAATAAGAGATAAACGAAAATATAAATTAAAACACCAGCCCCTGCGAAAATTGTGGGATATAATGCCCAATTGATAACTCCTAACGTAATATAGTTTGTAACAAATAATAAGAGCATAACAAAGAGATATGCTGTAATTGTATAAAGCAAAGCCCTTTTACCCCCCGGATACACGCCTCTAGCATACAAAACATAGCTTAACCAATGAATTGCTATGCCAATAAGCCAGGAAAAAAAGGGAAATACAACCCATAAAAACTCAATAGTCAAGAGATTTATAAAAAGTAATACACTATTAACTAGAATAAAAATTATAACGTGGATCTTAACTGAGTATCTAAACTTTACTTTATGCTCTGCTATTTTTCTTAATTCCTTATCTGATAATGTTTTACTCATTTTTTTTACCTTTTTTTTAAAATTTTTTAGTTACTTATTAAATATTTTTATAGTATTTAAACTTCTTGTTGATTCTATATAGCGGTCTTTAAAGCTGGAATACACACCAAAAAATGATTAGAGACAATGTGCAACTAAAGCACATTGGCAACTCTACATACTGTCCTTTAAGGCTCATGATACAATATATTAGGAGTAGAAGAGTACAAAAGAAAATTAAAAAAAAAGAATTATTGAATTAGAATAGATATTAGCTTATTAATTTCCTATTTTATCATAGAATAATTGTTTTTTATTGCCACTTCTGCTTGCTTTATTACCATCTCAATGATATCGTTAACATCTTCAATACTATCAATAATACCGATTGATTGGCCTAATAATACTGCTCCATTTTCAGTATCTCCTTTATATACCCTTTCATAAGCGTCTAATTCTTTTAGCATATCATCCATAGTTAAGTTTTTTTCGCGTTCAACCATCTCCTCTTTAGAGCCAGGAGCAGGGTGTTCTAAAGCATATTTATTCCTGAATAAACGAATAGGACCAAAAGCTCCCCAGTGCAACCCAGTATCTTGTGGGCTACCTGGTGGAACTAATGCTTTGTATTTTTCATGAAATTCACTTTGTTTTGAGGCAATAAATCGTGAACCCATGGCTATAGCTCCTGCACCGAGTGAAAGAGCAGCAGCCAACCCCTCTCCTGTAGCAAATCCCCCACATGCTATTTTAGGCACATCGGGAAAAACTTTATTAATTTGCTGAAGTAGTACTAGTGTAGTTACTTTTTCAAAGGATTGATGACCGCCCCCTTCAGTACCAGTAATAACCATTCCATCTACTTTGGAATCTACACATTTTTGTGCTAACCATACAGCTGGTGCTACATGAAAATGCTTTATCTCCGAAACTTTTCTTAATTCTTGAAAATACTTAGACGAAGGCAAGAATCTCGAGGATCCCGCAGACGTTAGAATATAAATACATTGTTCTTTTATTTTAGGGTCGCTCATGATTAGTTTTGGGACTTTTCTAACCATTTCTTTGACTCCCCGATTGTTGCGGGATGTAAGGATATTAAGACCAAAGGGTTTATCTGTATGTTCAACCATAAATTTCATGCTTTCTAAATGTTCTTTAGTCGGATTTGTACCAGCTATGTTAACATTTGATAAAACACCCAAACCACCTGCTTCACTAACCGCAAGTGCCAATTCACGCGTAAAGAATGGGCCCATCGGAGCACTAAATATTGGATGCTTTATTCCAAACATTTTTGTTATGTTAGTCTCTATCATTTTAAAAATCACCTTTATTATTATCTTGTATAAATCTTAAAAATTATTAAAACTAATTTTTTACTAATCAAGGTATTTTATATTTTATTTTCAGTTTCTAACATTTAAGAGATTTAAATCTTTTTTCTGCAATTATAAGTCCAATCTAAACTTCAAAATATGCCAAAATTTTAACAGTATAATAAAGAGTTAATAACTATCAAATCTCATTTGATTCCGCATTCACAATCTTAAAAATTAATTTTACTACTAAATTCAATACTTACTTAATTATAATGATCATATTGCATAATATTACAATTATTACTCTTATTTCACGATTAAAATTTATTTTTACTACTTATTTTTATTATTACATATTTTCAATATTAATGGAAAAATAATTTCAATATTAACGAGGGATAAAATTATTTTATTCAAAATTTTTTACATCTCCATAAAATTCTAATAAAACAGTGTTTAGATACTATTTTATCATAATTAAAATCTCTATTAGTTTTATTATAAAAAAGTTACTTCATCTTTTTTATTTGATCATTGATCGAATGATGACAGAATAATATCAATTATATAGATGTACCAAATTTTTTGTCGAAATTTTTTCATATACCTTCTTCACATTTTTCCAATTCTTCAAAACATTTAAATAATTCTTCGGATATAATTATAACTAAGAACTTAACAAAAATAACTAAAAAAAAATTAAAAACCTAAATTTTAAAAAAAAAATTTTAACCTTAATGGAGGAATAAAAAATGGCTAAAAAGAAACATAGTTTCGCATGGTCTCCTATTAGGAGGTTGATGAAACAACAGGGAGCGTCATTTATTATTCGCATCGGATAGTAAGCGCATATCGTTGCCCGAAATGCAGTAGATCTGTTAATCGACCACCTAGAGAAGACCGCAATTGGATTAACCGAACAAGCAAGAGCTTTTACAATGCACGCAAATCGTAAAAAGATTACAAAAAACGACCTTGTGTTAGCGATTAAATATTTATAAAAATCGCTAAGCGTGTGTGAGTATCAAGGCTTAAAATACAAAATTTTCTTTTTTTTTTTTTCTTATTTTTAGATGAT
>SDNM01000001.1 GCA_004524385.1 Promethearchaeota archaeon | reverse complement strand
TAACAATTTCACGAGAGAGTAATAAGAAAAATGAAGTCAAAAAGAAAAAATAGATATAAATGGGAATAGCTAAACTATTTAAGACTGCTCCATAAATAAGCCCTATAGAAAATGAAATGCTAACGATTATATTGCCAATAAAACCTTGTTTCTTTCCCCAAGCGGAATAAAGCCATCCAATAAAACCAAAGAAAAGTGCCAATATTATGTTAACAATGCCTAACGAAAATATAAAACTGTGAATAATGGATATCATTACACCTATACCAAGCATTAAAAAGAATAATATCTTGGCCTGTGTTAAACTAACTGAATCACTCGGGATTGGTCTCTCAGGTCTATTTATATTGTCAATTTCAACATCGTAGATGTCATTAATGATCATTCCAGAGCCCGCAATAAAAAAATATGTTAACACGCCCAAAATAATGTTAATTAATAAAATGTCAAATGGAATTCCTGTGTGCGTGTTTAAAAGACCTATTATGACAGTAAGAGAACCCATAAGACAATTTACTGGTCTCATTATTATAATACTGCCAGCTAAGAAGCTTTTTTTCGGTTTAATTGTTGAATTTTCCATGAGTAAATTAATGAAAATTTGCTATATTTTAATTATTTCGATTCAATCAAATTTCAAATAAAAGAAATTAAGAACTTAAATTTTTGATTTCAAAAGAGACTAGATTTTAGAGAAATTCTTTTTATTTCTTACCTGTTTACCCGCTTCTTTGATTTCATCAATTATTACTTTTAAAGACGATCCATTATCGTTTAAAATATTAGTTTCTAAGAAAGTTCCCATAACAATTATATCAGCACCCGCTTTGACTAGTATTCTTGCGTCTTCTTTACTTTGAATGCCTCCACCAGCAATAATAGGAATCTTTATAACTTTTTTGCATAATTTTAAGATTTCTGGAGGAATACTCTCGCTACCAGAACCAGCTTCCAAATAAATTAATTTAAAACCAAACATTTCTGCAGCTAAAGAGTAAGCAGCAGTTAATTTTGGCTTTTTTCTAGGTAATAATTTCGCATTACTGATCCACCCTGCGGTTCCACCAGGCTCGATTATTAAATAAGCAGTTGATATGTGTTCAAGATTTGCCAGCTTAACAGTATAAGAACCAATAGCTTGCTGACCTATTATAAAATAGGGATCTGTTGAGTTTAACAAAGACATAAAAAGGATAGCATCAGCTTTTGGGGATACATTAGCAATACCTCCAGGAAAGATAATAATTGGTACATCTACTTTATTTTTAATTGCTGAAATTGTATCTTCAACAAATCGTTGATCGAAAGCAGTACTTCCTCCGATTAATATTGCGTCTGTCCCAGCATCTACAGCAAGTTTCGCCATTTCTGCTGCGTCAATAGGACCTTGTCGGATTGGGTCTGGATCAATTAAGGAAAAATGAAGAGCTCCATCTTTATTGAGTTTATTTATGATATACTCGTAGGTGTTTGTTGAGGATTCATCCAGTAAGATATTAACCATGAATTACACGTTATTAAATATTTTTATTTTCTTTATGTATACTCTTCCCAAATGATGTAAATTTAATTTTATTATAAATATTTTTAGTATATTCTTTCCAAGCGTCAAATTCACTAATTTCTTCAATATTTTTTGGAAAGTTTTTATAATGGCTTCGGAGATCGTTCATTTTAATACGAAGATAATTTAAATCTAATAATAATTTTGGATTGGAAATACCTTTAATGGCTTTCGTTAGCATATCCATAATAGATAATTTAATACCCCCGGTTGCAGCAATTTCTAATATCTCATCACCAGATAATAAATCTTTTTCTAATCCAAAATTTAAAGACTCATTTGAAAGTTTTTGTAAGGCAATCCTTAATAAATCGAGAGAAGCAAACTCAGCTCCAAAACTATTAATAATCTTACAATTATAGTCCCACAATTTCTTTAAAGAATAATCTTCATTTTGAATTGCATCTAAGGCTGTCAAAGCAGCATAGTAGCCCGCTCTCATTGAAGGATCTATCCCTCCACCATGAAGAGGATTGACATGGCAAGCAGCATCCCCTACAAACATGATCCCATTGTCAGCAGACGACCAAATTGGTCTTCTTACGGACACAACACCCCCTCCTGTGGAAATTACTTCATATTTCTTAGTCTTTATAAACTCATTAAACACATTTTTTTGATAGTATTCTTTTACTTGACCTTTATAATCCATAAACATACCTAGACCTATATTGACTGAAGATTCGTTCCTAGGAAAATACCAAATATATCCACCTGGTGCTTTTTCTTGATCCATTATAATTGTAATGTATTCAGGATCGTTAACTTGTTGATCTTGGGGATTAAATTTCACAATTTCTCGATAACATAAGATACAATCTTCTTTTGAAATTTCTTTTTCGATAATTGAGCTTTTTATTTCTTTTCTTAAAGGAGAATAGAATCCACTTGCATCTATTATTATCTTAGAGTTAAGATCTATTTTTTCACCATTTTTCACTCGTATTTTTAAACCCGAGACAGAATTATCTTTGTAAAGTAAATCTAAAGCGATAGTGTTATCTAAAAATTGTTTAACCCCAGCATCGAGAGCTTCATTTAATAATCTTTGCCCAAATTCTAACCTATTTATTTCATAACCAGCTTGCTTAGGGTCAGTTAAGGTTATACATTTATTTAGATTGGGAGAATATAATTTTGCTCCCTTTATATGACAAGAGAGCTCATCTTCCTTAGGATGGTTTATATTTAAAATGTCAAAAATCTCAGTGCCAACAGCATCACCGCATATTTTATTCCCGATCTGACTTCTTTCTTTTCTATCAATAAGACAAACATCTAATCCTTTTTGAGCAGTAAATCTAGCAGCAGTAGTTCCTCCGGTACCAGCTCCAACAACGATTACATCAAAAGATTTTTGAAAACTTTCCATATTCTTGTTAATAATTAAAAAATAAAAAAAATTTTTAGAATTTACAAATAATATATTAAAGTTAAAAGGTAAATTATTATCGTTGTACCAATTGGGACAGTTAAATCATCTAAAGTGCTTGGCGAGATTAATTCAATTATTGTAGCTAATAAAGCGGTTATAAATGAGTACAGTATTATAATATTCCAAGTTAATGGTTTCTGCGTTAGTGGCATAAGGATACCAAAACACCAAAACGAACCAAGACATAATAGAAATGCTGAACCGAACATAGTTGCTGAACCTAATAAAGTTCTGGTAGAAGTCCATGGGAGTTTAATTTTAATTCTACCCCAACGTTTTCCTACTACTGAAGCAAGTGTATCAGCAATAATCATTATTAGAATTCCTGCAATTGGAAAATATAGTTGATGAGGAGAAAGCAAAACAAAAACTAAAATCAATATTGTTATTGAAATGCAATAATATAAGGGTCCCATTAAGCGGCCTCTCTTCTCCTCAGCTTCCTCGCCAATACTTTCATATAATTCTCTTAATTGTTTAACGCTACTTTCTTTCGAACTAAAATAAACCAATAGCGTTAAACTTAAAGCGATAAAAATAGCATATATCGGCCAAATGAAAAAGGGTACAAACAATACAACTAAACCCGCAAAAAGATGAACCATTTTCCTTGCAGTAAATTTTGAAATTTTATCTTTCTTTTTTAACGCAACGGGGATAAGAATCATCATAAATACATATATGTAGCAGATTGCTATCATAAACATATCAAATAAAATGTTGTTTAACGAATATCCGGAAGGTGGTAATAACTGTAATAACATTTTTGAACCTTTTTATTATTTTTTACTCCAAATAGTTACCTCTTTCATAAAAGATTAAAGTTTCTTTAACCAAGGAACTTTTTAAAAAAGGTTTTAATAATTATAGGTAATAAAAATCTCTTATTAATTTTTTTAAATAGGTTTGACTAATTAGAGGAAAAAAAGATTTTTAAGCCTTCATTGGCGGTGTCGGTGGGACTTTATTATCAATTCATACCTCTTCTATTGGATGTGTCCACCAATGGTTGGGTATATTCGCATAAGTTCCATATTTTTCAAGCCCCCTTTCAAATGCTTCGATATTTTCACTAGACACTCGAATATGATCTTCTTGTGGGTAAAAATAGGCACCAAAACCACCATTTGGAGTACCAAGATTACGCATCATGTGCCACACTTCACGCTCACAATCTTCAGGACTAGCATAAGGATATATTCTCTGGATGTCCAAACATGCGAAAAAAGCGATCTTTCCCCTAAATTTTGCTAAATCATTATATCCAGTCATTCTAGGGCTGTCAAGTTCAAGAGCATCCAAACCCCATTCTATAAATACTGGAATTAGGGGATCTATTTTTCCACAACAATGAAGCATAAAATCACATCCTAAGTCATGAGCAGTATCAATTAATTTCTTATAAACTGGCTCATAAAATTCTTTAAAGACTTTTGGAGACCAAAAGGGGCCTTTTTGTGTTCCCAAGTCATCATATAATAGGAATCCATGAGGTTCAAGCCCATAATTTACATAAGATTTTTCGAATTTAATATATTGGTCAGTTATATATTTTAATAATTGCTTGAGATCAGTTTTGCGACGATAATGATCAATTAAATAAGTATCGAACCCTCGCATTTGACCGGCCATTTGGGATGGACCTAATTCAAGATTTGCCATACGATATTTTTTTTGTCCTAATCTGTTTTTTAGGTCCAAATAAAAGGAATAACTACTCTCATCATCATAAATGGGCGTGTAATATGAAAGGTACTCATCCATATCTGTATAATCAAGAAGTCTCGGTTCGCCCGGATGACCCATAGTATCTATCCCTGCTCTCTTCCAAATGTTTCCCCATTCGTCAATTTCTTTTCTTTCAATCTTTAGCCACTTATTTCTTTTATATTTAGGGTTATCTTTAGCCCAATCGGGCATATCCCATTTCCATAGACCTGATTTAATTATAAGTTCATGTCCAACATGAGGAAATAATCCATTTTCAGATTCGTGATGTCCAGGTTGCCATTGAGTAGATGGAATTCTTGCCATCATGAAAACATCACTTTTGCCAAAAAACTTCATAACTGGCACTCTATCTGGATTCTTAAATTTAAGGGCTGCTTTAACCCGTTCTATAGAATTAATATTTATCACTCTTTGAAAAGATTTATAGTTCCTTTATATTATAATCATTAAAAATTATTTTTATTTTCGAAAAATTATTTACAATTTTTATTTTAACAAATCTATAGCCATAAATTTAAATTAATAATATAAAGAAAAAAAAATCTTATTATGAAAATATTTTTAATTATATTCGACACATTGAGACAAGATTATGTAGGATGCTATGGTAATTCTTGGATTCATACAGGGAGCTTTGACGAGTTTGCTAAAGATTCAATTGTATTTGATAACGCATATCCAGAGTCTTTACCTACAATCCCAGTTCGAAGAGCAATACATACTGGAATTCGTACTTTTCCTTTTAATCATAAAAGACCTCAACTTAGAACTGATGATATAGTTACAATTCCGGGATGGCACCCAATACCTCCAAATCA
Source organism: Promethearchaeota archaeon (assembly GCA_004524385.1). Lineage (GTDB taxonomy): Archaea > Asgardarchaeota > Lokiarchaeia > Sigyniarchaeales > SOKP01 > LW40-45. Next base: position 15,237 of record SDNM01000001.1, on the reverse strand, counting down.
GACCCATTTAGCGGAATACATGAGAAAATTTACATATATTACTTCTTTTATAACTAGTACTTACCACCAATTCAAACCAGGAATGAATTTTCATCTTGGATTTCACCAATGGAACTGGATTAGAGGACATGAAAAAGATAAATTAAGGGCAAGATACAGGGAAGGGGGAGCGAAACTAAAGAAGAAAATTAAAGAATATGTTGCAGGTAAAAATCCTTTAGCAAAAGCGTATCAAAATTATATGTTAAAAACCTATTTTAGTAATATGCAACATAGAAAGACTGAAGAGGATTATTTTCCTGCGCAAACTTTTAAAAAAGCAATCGAGTTTGTTAAGGATACTAAAAAGGATAAAAATGTAATGGCTGTTGTTGATGAGTTTGATCCGCACGAGGTCTGGGACCCTCCTGAGAAATATCTTGATTTATACATTGATAAGAATTATACAGGCAAAAAAGTAGTTCAACCTGCTTATAGTGAGACGATTGATTATCTTACCGAGGGAGAATTAAAATATATGAGAGCGTCTTATGCTGGAGAAGTTTCAATGTGCGATAATTGGTTTGGGTATTTCATTGAAGAATTAAAAAATTTGGGTTTGTACGATGACTCTTTAATTATTTTAATTTCCGACCACGGACATAGTATTGGAGAGCATAATGCTACGGGTAAAATTCCAATGTTTATGTATCCAGAACTTGTAGATATCCCTCTTATGATTAAGCCCCCGGGCAATCTAAATGGTCCAAAAAGAATTAAAAAATCATACGTCTACAATCATGACATTCTACCTACTATTTTCGGCTTTTTGAAGAAAGAGAAGCCAGCAGTGTTCGACGGCATAGATCTTTCAATCTTTCTTGATGATGGAGATCAATTAATAGAGGAACGAGATTATATTACATGTGGATTTGGTATTTGTACTTTGTACAAAGACGATCACTACGCACTAATCACTACAAATGATAAATCGTATCAGAAATTATTTGATTTATCTAAAGATCCAGAATGGAATATTAATATAGCGAAAGATAATTCAGATATTTGTAATGAGCTATTTGAAAAAATCGAAAGAGACGCAAAAGGGGATCTTCTTATAGAAGATAAACATTCAGAGGAACTTCAAAAACTCATAAGTCAATTAAAGAATTGGTATGGACAAAATAAAAAATTAGATTAACGAGAATTAGAAATGGATGCCCAAGAAAGAGTTATAACAACAGTTAATCATGAAGAACCTGATAGAGTTCCTGCCTTCGAAAGTGCTTTTACAAATAATACGATTGTAAAGCATTATGGGGTTGATCCTCGCCGAGCAGGAGGTTATAAAGGCATGTACGAGTTTTCTCGAAGAGTTGGAATAGATTTAGTTTTAAGTTTTGTCAGTCTGTATCCTAGAGAATTTCTTAAGGGCGGGAAAGGATTCATAGACGAATATGGACGGATAATGAAAATGGAACCATACAAAGATGGAACGCAAATTTTGGCATATCATGGCGGATCTTTCAAAAATTTTGAAGATTATGAGAGTTTCAAGCAGCCGGATCCCAATTTAAAAGCACGGATTGATAATTTCTTATTAGGACGAAAAATTCAGAAAGAAATGAACAATGAAGTATTTTCAATTCCCGCAACTGGTTCTTTAATGGAATGTACATGGGAGGGATTTGGAATAGAAGTATTTTCTAGGATATTAGCTCGATCTAAACAAGCAAAAAAAGTATTTGATGATCGAGGTAAATTTACACTTGAAATGGTAAAAATTTTAGCTGAAAATGACGCAAAGATTGTCCTTTTATGGGATGATTATGGTTTCAAAAATGGTCTGTTTATGAGCCCCACTAATTATAGAAAATATGTGTTCCCGTGGATAAAACAAATATGTGAAGCAGCTCATAAACGCGAGTGCAAAATATTACTACATTCTGACGGAGATTTAATCGAAATTTTCGAGGATATTATAAAAAGTGGTGTTGACATCTTAAATCCTATAGAATCTACAACTGCTAATCCTGAATACGATATTTTCAAATTAAACGAGAAATATGGGGATAAACTAACTTTTGCGGGTAATTTAAGCCCTATAATGTTAGCAATGGGAGAGATTTCTGAAATTGAAGCTTACGCAAAAAGATTAATTCGTGAGATAGCTCCAGGAGGAGGGTACATTTTTAGTTCCGGACATAGCATCAATCCCGCTGTTACAGTGGACCGATTTGAAGCAATGCAAAATATTAGGAGAAAGTATGGAGCTTATCCGATAAATATCCCCGATTAAAAAATATAAAAAATATAAAGAATGAAAAAAATTCATTTTGAAGTGAAAAATGCTTAGAGTTGGAAGTATTGTAACTGGTGACATAGCGAACTTAAATGTGCTCGGTTATTTAAATTCTCCAGATACAGAACTCGTTGCTGTGTGTGACGTTAATAACCAAAAAATGGTCGAAAAATTACAACGTTGGGGATTAAGAACCACAAAAGCCTACACAGATTACAAGAAAATGGTTGATAAAGAAGATTTAGATATTATTGAAATTTTAACTCCTCATCACCTTCACTACCCTATGACAGAATATTGTGCTAATGCTGGTGTGCCCGGTATATCAGTTCAAAAGCCAATGGCACACACGATTACCGATTGCGTAAAAATGATTGAGATTTGCAAAGAACAAAATGTAAAACTAAAAATATTTGAGAATTTCAGGTTTTATCCAGTATATTTGAGAGCAAAAGAGTTATTGGATCAAGGAATCATTGGAGATCTTTTAAATTTTCGAATTATTACCGTTTTACTGGGAGGTCCCGCTATGCCAAGAGACCTTGAATCGTTAAAATGGCGAATTAAGGTAGATATGTGCGGAGGAGGTCCTTTGATTTACGATGATGGCATCCATAAATTTTCTATGGCACTTTGGCTAATGGGGGAGGAAAGAGTAGAAAAAGTCTATAGTTGGATAGATTATTTTACAGCTGTTATGGAAGCACCTAGTACTATTTTTTGGAAATATCCTAGTAAAAATCCTGACGATCCACCAAAATATGGCTCGATGGAATTCAAATTTTCGGCAAATTTGTATTATCCAAGCAATTACTACGATTGCGACGAATTTATTGAAATAACCGGAACAAAAGGGATGATGTGGATAAACCAATGTACTGCTGGCGGCAATTTCCTTTCAAAATGCCCTCAGTTTCCCCCGATTGTAGTCTATGTTGACGGAGAAGTAAAATCTTATGGAGAAGATTTAGTTAGGGATTGGAGATACTCTTTCATAAATTCTACGGAGCATTTTATCAAAGTGATGAACCAAGGGGGTGAGCCTATTTATACCGGAGAACAAGGAAAAGATTTATGTATATTTGCCAAAATGCCATATATTTCGCAGCAACAAAACAGATCCGTATTATGGGAAGAGATTAACCCGGAAAATGAAGATAATCGGTCATGTGTAGTTGAGGAACCAATTGACGCAGATCAGAGTGGGTTAACTAATTTTTATCGGAGAAAAATGAAAGATTTAAGAAAAGGGTTAAAACAAGGGTTAAAACATAAAAAATTTATATATGAATTTGAGCAATAATTCAGTATGTTTAGTAAGAAAGAGTTAAAAATCAAGCCAATAACTAAAAAATACTACGAGGAAAATTTAACTCTCTTAAATTCAGTTATCAGAGAATCTCATTTTTTAGCTCGAAAAAAAGAAATTTCATATGAAGATAGCAAACAATTTCTTGATACATATCTTTACCACCCAAATACAATATATTTAATTGCCTTGTATAAGCGTAAATTAATTGGTCATATATCTTCTCTCCCTCGTTTAGAAGATTTATTAAGCCATATTGTTAATATTGGATATATTGTTCATTCTGATTATAGAAAAAAAGGGGTAGCGTCAAGACTTATGGAGAATTTAATTATTGAAGCAAGAAAAAAAGAGAATACTATTAGAATATTGGTTGCTGAAGTTGCCGCAGATAATATAGCTAGCATTAATTTGTTAAAAAAATATGATTTCAAAGAATTTGGACGCTTAATTAATGGTTTCATGAAAAAAGACGATGAATTCATTGATTTTTTGTATTTTTCAAAACATTTATAGGATTAAAATTCAATTTAATTACTAATTCATATCATCAAGACATATATCTTTGCCTAGTTCAGCTGATTTAATCGCAGCTAAATTAAATTTTAGAATATACCTTGCTTGATCACCAGATAAAATTGGTTCTTTGTTATTTTTTACAGCATTTATAAAATATTTTGTAGCGTTAATAAAGCTATATTTCCAATCTTTCTCAAAATCAGTATATGTTTCCACCTCACCGTCTCTAATGATTACTATTGGAGTAAAAATCTCTGAATCTGACATTTTATTTCCTATAGAAGTCCCCTGGTTTATTTTCATGATGCCTCGACTTCCTATAATTTCAATAAATTCATCAGTATTATAATAATTCGAAGGAATGTTCATTTCTGGCATAAAAGAAAATTCCATATTGCCATATTGTGGAACAACATGCTCTTGTTCTTTATTTTCTTTACATTTCCACATTACGTAAGCTGGAGCATCAATGCTGTGGTATCGATCTGTCCAAGCAAATACTTTTTCAATTTCTTCCTCGAAAAACCACCACCCAAGAGTAAACGCATGCCATCCATTATCTAAGAGCACTGGTGAGCCACGAGAAGAAGAACCTCCTACTTGTTTTGGGTCTTTTCTCCAAATGTTAGCACTTTCTGGGATATCCCAGCCACCTTTAGCGCCCATTGCCACTTTAATTCTTATAGACGATAAATCACCGATATAATCTTGGTCTATAAGTTCCTTTGCTTTCATAATATGAGGGGCAAAGATAAAATTCTCGAAAATCGAGAGAATGGAGCCTGAATTATTGCAAGCCTCAATCATTTTATCGGCCTCTTCTAATGATAATGCCATAGGTTTCTGAATAGAGATTCCTTTTATTCCTTTATTAGCAGCATAAATAGTTGCTTCTGCATGAAGGTTATGTGGTAAAAGAATTTCAACTATGTCTAATTCTTCCTTATCTAACATTTCTTTATAGTCAGAATAAACTGGAATTGATTCATTTATATTAAATTGCTTAATCTTTTGTTTTGCTTTTTCGATTGTTCGATTACATAAACAAGCTATTTCTATATCATCATAATTTAAATATCCAAGCACATTAAGGTCAAAGATTCTTCCAGTTCCAATAAATCCGACTTTTAGCATAATATATATTTAAAAAAATATTTAACTTTAGAGATAAAAAAATTTAAACACTATTTAATTTTTCTTAGATTTGTTTACTTAAACCATATATTAATTTATCTAAATGGATTGGTTGTATTTTTTCTCTCCAACGAGGCTCATTTTTATTAATCCATGCTTCATAGCTTTTTCGATCAATATTTTTAAGTTCATTAGAAAATATCTCTTTTAATCTTTCAACAATATTTTGAATAGCATCGTTGAGAAATTTACTGTTTCCTTCTAAGGCATCTATAAATTCATTTAAATAGCGCATTCTCTTTTTGGGAACAAATAATTGAATTATCATTTTAATAGTTTTATCTAAAAACTTTTCTTTTGGCAAAACATCAAAATTAAGAGTAAATGTGCTTATGTATCTTTTAATTTCAGCAATTTTATGAGGATCTATAAACATCTCATTTGAACAGAACTCCACACAACGGTAGCATAAATAGCATTCCCCTTTCTTACTTTTTCTAAATCCTTGTAGGGTAGGGCAAATTTTTTCACATAACCCGCAATCTAAGCATGCATCTGTTCGTCTTATTTTTATTATATTAAACCTGCCTAATAAACTCACTATTGCCCCAAAGGGACAGATATATCGACAAAAAGGGCGGTAAACGAAAGTACTTGCGATTATTACAATAAATAATAAAATTAACGCAATTAGAAACAAAATATTCAGGGGAAACCATATAAGGAGAAAACCATTCAAAGGATTCAAAGGTGTCATAATTTCAAACCCCCATATTAAAATTAGGACTAAAAATCCTCCAAAAAAAGCCCATCGCACAAGAGTGGGGACAAGAGTGCTTTTCTCTTTATCTTCTTTTTCATAGATTAAATTTGTTTTAAATCGTGCCATTGACACTAATTCTTGCCCAGCACCTAAGGGACATATATACCCGCAAAACAATCTACCAAAGAATAGAGAAATTCCTAAAATTAAAAAAGTTAGTCCAGTTAAGTATATTACATTAGGAAAACCACCAAAAAGAATTCCACCACATATTAAAGATATAGATAATAGAAGTATTTTTATTTTTTTTGTCAATTTATTTTTATAAATTAAAATAGCAGCAGATAATCCCACTAAAAACATTAAAAGGATAGCAAGCCCCGCAAATAATGCATTTTCAAAATGAGGAAAATATTTAGAATAATCTAATTGATTTTCAAAATTCATTTTATTTGCCATCATTCCTTTTTCCACCTTTTTAGTTAGATTTTATAAATTTATATACTTCATCTCTTTTTTCTGAGAATTCAAAGAGACCTCTGCCTGTTATACTTAAGATTAAATCATCTTCAAAAAGGTGAGTATCCATAATATAAAGCGCACCGTTATTTTTCAGAATTCTGTGAAATTCACTTAGATTATCTTTTGGTTGTGTAAATGAATGAAATGTATCGAAGCAAAATATAACATCAATAATACAGCTCTTTAAATCAGTTTTACAGTTAGTCTGAATAGTTGTAATATTATTCAAACCTCTCTTGACAGCTTTTTTATTTACTTTTTTAATTGCTAAAGGATGTCTATCAACAGCAAAAACTTGTCCATTTGGACCAACCAATTCGGCAGCAACCATCGAATAACTTCCAGGTCCACATCCATAATCAAGAACATAATCATCTACTTTTATGTCGGCGTTTTCTAATATAACTTTAGGCTTCTTAAAAATATCACGAATTGAAAAAAAAGCAGACATCATTTTAAAGTCGAAATTCGACTGTGGTTCGCCTTTATGTTTCTCAACATGACTTTTAAACATTTTTTTATACCTCCATTTTTTTTGTTAGTTTTTTTTTTGATTATGTGACTAAACGGATCAACATATTTAAATGTTTTTGTGTCGAAACAGATCAACAAAACTTAAATATGTGTAAAATTATATTCTAATTATGGTAGAACTAGAAAAATCATTGATAGATGCATTACAGAGAATGGATCTTGATTCTAATGAAGCACAGATTTATTATACTCTCATAAAATATGGAAAAAGAGGTACCATCGTAAGGAAGCTTAGAGAAGAATTACCATTCATTGAGAGAACAACGCTATATTCTATTTTAAAAAGATTAATTGAAAAAGAATGTGTTAAGGAAAACTTATTAGATGAGGAAGGGAAAAATCTAAAAACTTTTATTGCGACAGACCCGAAAGAATATTTTAATAAAATTTTTATAAAGAAGAAGAAGGAATTAGATTACTTGAAAGGCGTTAAAGTAAAAGTAATTGAGACCCTCCAGAATGTATATGTGAGTGGTCTAAATCTAACATATGATGATTTGGATCCCTTTATTCAGCCATATTTTGAGTCCTTATTAAAGAACGGCTGGATCGTAAAAACTCAAAGAAAAGAAGAAGGGATCAATATTCTTGGGGTAAAAGGTTATTATGAATATCACCTCCAACATCCAAAGTTATCTGATAAAATTCGTATGATTGGTTTTGTAGTTTCTATTTATGATAATAAGGTTGAAGATGATGAGCTAACAATAACGTTTTTGATAAAACAACTGAAAAAAATTATCAACGAAATGCATAAAGTAGATTTTAAAAAAATTGAGATGATTGATGGGGAAGTTGAAATGTTTGGTAAAATCTTTCCTTCTATAATCATTAGAGCAGAAGAAAAGCAATCGAATAATTATGTTGATTTCGGAAATACTGCTATTCTTCCAATTAAAAATAAAGTCTTCTTCATTTGGGAAGAATTAAACCACGAAAATCCTGAATTTGATAAGGAAGAATTACATAATTTATTAGAAGAAATAGTAGAACTGGTATTAAGAGTTGAAGGGATTTCTTTTCAAAAAAAATAGAAAATTAATTTCTGAAGGAATCAGAAAAATCTAACATCAATTAAATTTATAAAAGCTCTATAGCACAAATACTTAACGATGACATCTGAAAAGAATAAATTAGATCCGAGCAAATCATATGAAAGAGCTTTATATCTCGGTTGTGGATATACCTATGAAGATTTAGAAAAACCGAGAATTGCGATTGTTAATTCTTGGAACGAAATTAACCCTGGGCATATTCATTTGCGTAAATTAAGTAAATTAGTTAAGGAGGGAGTGAGAGAAGCAGGTGGTACACCAATGGAATTTAATACAATCGCCATTTGTGATGGTATTGCTAATTCCGGTAATTTTTCTAAATATGTTTTGCCTTCAAGAGAAATTATCGCCGCTTCAATTGAGTGTACAGTAAAAGCTCATAATTTCGATGGCATGGTAATGCTTTGCTCTTGTGATAAAATTATTCCTGGAATGCTATTAGCAGCTGTTAGATGTAATATTCCTACGATTTTTTTAACTGGGGGGATTATGGAACCAAAAACCTTTGAAGATGGCCCTCTAAAAGGAAAAACTTTTGTTACTTGTGATATTAAGGAAGCAATTGGATTGTATAAAGCAGGAAAAATTACTAAAGAGGAATTTTTTCTTATTGAATCTGAAACTTGTTGCTCTCCTGGTGCATGTAATATGATGGGGACTGCTAATACTATGGCATGTATTGTGGAGGCAATGGGACTTTCATTACCTGGTTGTGCTGCTATGAGCGCCATTAGCAAAGAGAGAGAAAGTTTATGTAAGGAAACTGGTAAATATATAATGGAATTAGTTAATGAAGGAGTTAAAGCGTTAGATATTGTCACAAATAAATCTATAGAGAATGCTATAAAAGTTGCTTTAGCTTTTGGTGGCTCATCTAATATGATCCTTCATATGTGTGCATTATCACACGAAATCGGGGGGAATCTAAATCATTTTGATTTTGATACACTTAGTAAATCTGTACCATTATTAGCCAAGTTCAAACCAGCCTCCGAATACAATCTTACTGATTTTCATAATGCAGGAGGCGTGAGAGTTCTAATGAAAAAATTATCTAATTTATTAGATTTATCGACTAAAAATGTTCTTGGATTAACTTTGAAGGACTATCTTGAATTGATAGAAATAAAAGATTACCAAATCATTCGAAATTTAGAAGACCCAATCACAACCGAAGGAGGCATTGCAGTTTTAAAAGGGAATCTTGCACCTGATGGCGCAATTATAAAACAAAGCGCTGTAAGCCAAAAAATGCGTCAACATAAGGGACCAGCAAAAGTTTTTGAGTGTGAAGAAGATGTAAAAGAAGCGCTATTATCAAATAAAATTCAAGAAGGAGATGTTTTAATCATTAGATACGAAGGTCCAAAAGGTTCACCGGGAATGAGAGAATTATCTCTCCCCGCTGCGATTTTAGTTGGTATGGGGCTAGGAGATTCAGTGGCGATGATTACTGATGGTCGTTATTCCGGTGCAACTCGAGGTCCATGTATTGGGCATGTTTGTCCGGAGGCAATAGAAGGGGGACCTATAGCAATAGTTCAAGATGGAGATATTATCGAAATTGATATTGAAAAGCGTAAATTAAATTTATTGATTTCAGATGATGAATTAAATGATAGATTAAAAAGATGGAAGAGGCCAGAGCCTAAAATAAAAGCAGGATATTTAAATTTTTACAGGAAACATGTTTCTTCTGCCAAGGATGGTGTCTACCTACATTAAGAATTATTTCTGGGATAATTTCATGACTGTAACTGAATGAACTGGTAATTCAAGTGTCATATTAGGTTTGAGATCGTCGATTTCTTTATGTTCTAATTTAATTTTATTACGATTTTCTATTGTGTTATAATCAAATGGAGATTGACTCTTTAGTTCTACAATTATTCCTTGTTCCTTAGGCGAAAATCCCTCTATCTCAAGATTGATCTTTAATGGTTCCGTAAAATGTTTATTAATAAGCATTATCGACAATTTATCACCTTCATCGTTAATAGTGGCATTACAATCGATATATGGAACATTATTAGCTTTAGGGATTCGTCCAAATTTTTTTGAATCAAAAGTTTCGCAATTTATGTTCAAATTCTCTATTAAATTATTATAGGTATGATCGACAAACAGTTTGAATGCCAAATATACTGGAGTCAAGATTAAACCATCTGGATCTGTTTGAATAGTCCCAATACAATTAACTAACTGAGCCCAATTAGCCATCGGACATTTATCTGCCATTTTTTGAAAAGTCATCAAAATTAGTGCCGTCCAAATTCCATCTTGTAGGTTATAATTGGTTTTTATTGTATCTTTAAATAAATACCATACGCCCCATTCGTCAAAGACTATACGTACGTGAGATTCTTTCCCTAATGCAACAATTATATCGTTCCATGTATCATTAATATCATTTTCAATTAAAGGACTTGATGCCATTAATGCAAGATAACACCTTTCAATATCTGGGTGTTTTTTTCCAGTTACCTTACCTGCACCATATGGTAAATATCGATGAATGCTAATATAATCAACCCATTCTTCTCCAATATTTTTTAAAATAGTACGATTCCAATTAGAATTTTCATAGCCACAAGCGACTAGTTTAATGGTTGGATCTTTTTCTCTCATTTTCTTTGCGAATTGAAGATATTTCTTTGCATAATTCTCGGGTAATCTTTCGTATCCTGGCTCCCAAAAGCCAAAGATCTCGTTGGCAATTCCCCAAATTTTAACATTATAAGGTTCTTTCCTCCCATTTTTAGCTCTTAAGGCACCATATTCGGTATCAACAGAACCATTACAATATTCTACCCAATCTGCAGCCTCTTCAGGTGTGCCCGTACCATAATTTACATTAAGATATGGTTTTGCACCAATTTCCTCGCAAAAAGTTAGGAATTCATCGGTACCAAATTGATTTTCAATATCTGGTCCAATTCCTTCAATTGTACCAACTATTTTAACCAAACCAATATCTTCTGCTCCCCAATGTAAGTTTTTAACAATTTTTCGTGAACTTCTCGGACCGATTGCATCCTTCCAATGATATACATCAGAATAGCACCCTCCAAACGCTCTTAAGATGGTGATTTTCAATTCTTTTGCCGCTTGTAAAACATCTTGTCTCATCCCTTTTAAGACCGGATTATCTTTAACTAATGGGACATTGACAGGATCATACGCCCATAGCCCATTGTGAATGCATTCGCCTAAATGTTCAATAAAATTACTATAGATCATCGGATCAATAGGTTTTTTAGGAGAACCTACATTAATCCTAATTTTATTTTCATTTGTCATTGGTAATTAAATTAAATAATTTTTATTAAATGTTTTTTTAATCTATTAAAAATTAATAAATTACATTTATGATAGATGGAAACCGAATAAAAGAAAATTTAGAAGAATTTGTATTTCCACGATTAAGTGGAACTGAAAACGAGAAAAAAGCTTTTAAAATTGCCAAAAAGAAGATAGAAAAACTACAATTAAGTCCTTTGGTTCAAGAATTTTCATTTACTACTTTTTATCCGAGAGTCTATCAAAAATTAGTCTTCACACTGGGTTTTTGGCTTCTATTTGTATTATATTTGAATTTTGGGTATCTTTTCTTTTTTATAAACTTAGCAATTATCCTATTAATTTATATTCCAATATATTTTATTACCAGAAATCCAGAGAATATCAAAATAGGAAAAAAGAGGAGATCTCAAAATCTATATGTTAGTCTAGAAGAAGAAAATAAGAATAAAAATATTTTATTTCTTTGCCATTTAGATTCGAAAGGACAACGACTTCCTATTAAATTTCGTGGATTATTTTTTAAATTATGGGTTTATTCACTGATATTTGGATTAATTATAATTATATTTAAGAATATTTTATTCACTCAATATAGTTTTTGGCTTTATATTATAGGAATAGTCCCTATAGGAATTAACCTTATTTCAACAGTGATGATTGATTTAAATATTACTAATAATAAATCTCCAGGTGCCACTGATAACGCTTCTGGAATTGTTACTGTTTTAGAATTATTAAATCATTATTCAAGTCCAAAGTTTAGATTAAAGAATTATAATTTATGGTTTATATTTACAGGCGCAGAAGAAACAGGAACAATGGGAATTCGAAATTTTTATAAGATTATAGAGCATTTAGAGAGGGAAAAATCTATTATGTTTAATTTTGATACTATTGGTAGAGGTTTAGATGTATGGACTTCTACAGAAAGAGCAATTCATTTTAAGAATGCGGAAAATTTGAATGCTTTTATCCATACAAAAAAAAAATTTATCAGAACTGGGCGTAGTGATGCTTATTATCTTAAAAAGAAAAATTTCAGGGGATTTGGTTTTGGAGATCAGAGTTCGTATAAGTATGTTCACACAATCAACGATACTGTTGATAAAGTCGATCCTTTTCTTTTAGAAAAGCTTTGTAAACATATAATAGATGTAATAAATAGAATTGATAATAATACCAATAGATAAATAATTGATTGCTGTAATTTTATGTAGATGAAGTAATGAAAAGATTCGAGATTTATAGAATATTAAGTGAAGGAGTGTTTAGCAATTAATAAATTAAACAATAAAGAATTAGGTTTAGTTTTAACTCCTACTAAAACAGCAGAATATATCATTTCTCGTTTAGCCCCATTTAGGAGAGATGAAAAAATTTTAGATCCTTGTGTTGGACCGGGTATTTTTATTGAAGAATTATTAAAATCTGGAGTCAAATCAGATCAAATTCAAACTTATGATATTAATCCAGATTATAAAAAAAAAATGAAGGATCTTGGAATTTCTTTTACGGATCAAGATTATTTATTATCTTCTACTCCCATATTAAATTTTCAATTTGATGTGATTATCGCTAATCCACCCTACCTAAACAAATCAAGTCAATATGTAAAAAAGAATAAAAAAAAATTACATAAGATCTTTGGAAAGATTAATGCGCATGAGACTTATTCAATGTTTATAGTATGTAGTATATGGAGATTAAAACAAGGAGGAAGACTTGGATTTATAACAAGCGATTCTTTTTTGACGTTAAATACACACACGAGATTAAGAAGATTTATCCTTAGTACATGCAAAATCAAGGAAATCCTCTTAGCGCCTAAAAATTTGTTTGAGAGTCAAAATGTAAGTATATCTACAGTCATAATTATTTTAGAAAAATGTTCTGGAAAAGAAAATAGAATAAATCGATCAGAAAATATTATGAGAATCATACCTCGGATTGAGAGTGAAGATGATTATAATAATCCAAAAATACTTTATGAATTTAAGCAAAAAAGATATCATTTATTACCTTTTAATTTATTCTTTACTGATATCGAAGAAGAGGTTATAGATTTATTTGAAAAATCTCCCAAATTAGAAGAATATATAAAAGGAAATATTGGTATGCATACTCATAATAATTTAAAATATATTGCTGCTGTGGAGGGCACTGAATTAGCAGAAATTTTTGAAAAAAGAAATAAAAAAATAACCAATTCTAACAAAAAACATAAAATTATCCCAAAAGCTCTTCTAGAAACTAAAAAATGGAAGCCGTATATGAAACGGGGTGGTAATGATCAATATTACCGCCCAATCATGGAAGCATTAATTTGGGATGAAAAATCAATTCCAATTTACGATATTCCTGAAAATGTTCCTTTTGAGAGAGAAGGTATTGTAATAAGCGGTGTAAGCTCAAGATTGGCAGCTCGATATATGCCTAAAGGATGTTACTGGGATTCAAATAAGGCAATTGGCTTTATTATAGAAAATAATTCACTCTCAATAGAATATGCTCTTGGTCTTTTAAACTGCTCTTTATATAATTACCTTATGAATGGAATTATAAATAATACAAATAGTATTCAATTAACTGGAATTCACGCTTTACCTTTTATTTTGCCCGACAATGAAACAAAAGAAAAAGTGGAAAGTAAGGTTAAAAAAATAATTGAAAAGAAAAAGAAGGATTTAAATTACGACCATAAAAATGACCAAAAAGTTATAGATGAGGTAATTTTCGATTTTTACGCAAAAAGGTTTAATTTCTCTCAGCAATTTAAAGAAAAATTAGATAATGAATATTCGATTTATAACAAAAATTAAAATTATATAATTTTATATAATAATTATAAAAAATTATAAAAGAGAGGTAAAGCAATGCCGACTATTCATGTAAATGTATGGAAAGGATTTGGTGTAGATAGAATTAAAATCGTTATTGAGAAAATTACTCAGGTTTTTGTAGATTTAGGCGTACCTCAGCATGCTGTTGAAGTAATTGTCCACGAAATCCCCAGAACTCATTGGGGGATTGGCGGTGAACCCGCTTCAGAAAAATTTAAGGATGGTGCCCCAGGTTTTTCCCCTAAATTATAAACACTGGTAAAAAATTTTGATAAAGATAATTGCCCTTCCATAAAAATAAAATCTTTACATTTTATTAACTAAATTTAGAAAAGATATTCTAAATAATTGTTAAATGTAAATTTATATAGCTAATTTTTTCCCTAAATTATAACATTGCTCTATTATTTCTTCTTGTTTTATAACTTCTCCCTTTTTAGTTACTCCAGGAACGATAATTTTTCCAATAAGGGGAATTTCTAAATACTCAAAGCTTTTTTCAAACATTTTCACTAGTAGGTCAGCTGTTTCCAGATTATCTTCCTCGAATGGAACTACAATTACAGCGGATTTACCTTTTATTTTTGCCCGGTTTTCTGGACAATTAAAGTAGACAAATCGATCGATAAAGGCTTTCATTAAAGCAGTTGGTCCATACCAATACACAGGGGTGCCAAACAAAATTATTTCATTATCAATTATTCTTGGATAAATATTGTTCATATCGTCGCTTTTACTACACTCATTGCCTTTCCAGCATGTATGACATCCATCGCATTCTTGAATATTTAAATCTTTTAATAAAATAATATCTGTAGCAGCTCCTTTTTCCTTCGCTCCTTCTAATATTTTAGAAACTAAAACATGCGTATTACCATTAATACGGGGACTTCCCATTACTCCTAATATTTTGTTCATAATATTTCTATTAATATAAAATCTTTACATTCCTTTTTTTTAAATCTTCTATTGATTGT
>SDNM01000125.1 GCA_004524385.1 Promethearchaeota archaeon | reverse complement strand
TCAACAGTTCTTGCCCCAACGGGAGCATGAATCGCATCTAAAATTTCCTTTTCAGGTATGGTTTCGCATCGGCATATAATTTTACCCCATGTAGGATCTTCTTGAATCTTCTTATCTAATTCTTCCTTACTAAGGTCCTTAAATCGTTCTGGTCTAGGGCGAATTGGATTATAATCTTCTTTGACCTTCAATCCTACTCCTAATAATTCAAGAAACTCTTCTACCTTTTCAGCAATTGCAAAACAAGACGTTAGACCAGGCGATAAGATTCCCGCGACATTGATAAATCCGTAAATATCTGTATTATCAATTATAAAATCATGACTATCAGGTACGGCTCTCAATCCAGCAAAATTTTTAATGGAAGCCCTCGTCGGTAAGTTAGGCACTAATTTTCGGGAGCCTTCTAAAATTTCTTTTAATCCTGCTTCTGTCGTAGATGTGTCTTCAATATCGTTTATATTTTGAGCGTTGGGACCAACAAAAGTATTCCCATGTAAGGTTGGACATACCAATATTCCTTTTGAAACTTTGGTTGGAATAGGGAACAAAATTTTATTCAAATGCATGGCATTTCTATCAAATAAAATATATTCTCCCTTTCGAGGCATAATATCAAAATAATCTAATCCTAACATCTTTGAGATGTGGGCAGAATAAAGCCCCGCAGCATTTATTAAATTGCGACATTTGAATTCAGCCTCAAAGGTTCTTACAGTGAAAACATAATCGCTATGTTTTATTTTTATTACTTCACTATTTCGGAAAAATTTGACACCATTCATTGCAGCATTTTCAGCCAATGCAAATGTTAATTCATAAGGGCTCACAAGTGCTGCGGTCGGGGCATGCAATACGCCTACCACATCATCGGTGAGGGAGGGTTCCATATGTTTAATTCTTTTTTTATCAAGGATCAATTCCAAGTTTGGGACACCGTCCTGTATCCCTTTCTTTCGTTCTTCTTCTAAGTCTTTAATTTGGCTGTCATCAATCGCTACCACAAACGATCCTATTCGTGAGAAAGGAAAATTAAGCTCTCTGTAAGCTTGAGTAAATAACTTATTCCCATGGATACTCAAATGTCGTTTAACATATTGTCTATCGGCAGCATAACCTGCGTGAACAACCCCAGAATTGCCTTTTGTGGTTCCCATTGAAATATCGGCTTCTTTTTCTAATAATGCTATTTTTAAGTCGTATTTTGAAAGAGTACGAGCAAGACAGCAACCAATAACACCACCACCGATAATAATAACATCATATATCAAATGTATGCCACCTTTTCAACAAAATCTTCAAGAATCAAATTAAATTAAACTGATTAATTTAAGTATAATTAAGTTAGATCTTTTTAATATTTAATTAGAGAGAGCAGATTATATTTTCTCATTGATAAAATTAGTTTCTGCTTTTAAAGCTAAAATAGAAATAAAAGCATAATCCATACTATATTGAAAACTACCATTAAAATTATTAAACCTTTTGTTATAGGGTTGAGAACTGCGTTTTTTAAAGATTTGTTAATTTTTAATTCGAGTTGTCCCTTTAATATATTCTCAATTGAGCTAAAGTTAGTATTTGGGTACATCTTTTTCATATGAATTGATCCTAAGAAACTAGGCCTTGTTAAATTTTTGATGGAGTTATCTAATGCTTCTGAAGAAAACAAGTTTAACTTTTCTCTCCCTAATTCTTCAAATTCTCTCCTAGACTCAGTTTGTTTCATTTATTTGTAATTATTAGCTTTTTTCTTATAATTTATTTATATCTAATTCTTCTTATATCTTTTTCGATTTATAACTATAATAGGAGATAATTCAGAAAGAAAAAGTGAACGAAGAATTTTTACCAAAACGCTTTTTAAAATTTTTTGATAGTTTTCTTAATACTTTCTTCTATTATATCTTGAAAATTAATAAAAATTTCTAAAGAACTATTTTGAAATTGTGATATTATCGAATAAGTATAGATCACTAAAATCTTCGGGCATACACCATGTTTCTAACGATATAGTAGTTTTTGATACTTCTTTTTTAACATCAACTAGTACAAAATGATACGCCATTTCGCCTTTTGCGAGGAAATCTTTTTCATTAACAGGATATAAAGGTGCACCCGCCCCGCCGGCAGTTATATAGACAGAATTATTAAGATTTGTGTAATTATAAAGTTCTGAATTATCATATTCTATAGGATCTGAAGTTGAATTAGTAATGGGATAACTTCGCGCGTAATGATGATCATGTCCACAAAATATAAGAGACACATTATATTTATCAAACAATGGTTTCCAGTTTTCTCTAAAATAGACATCTGTCCTATCATCATTTAATAAAGGATGATGCAATAACACAAAATTAAACAAATTTTCTTGAGAGAATTGAATTAATGTCTGATTTAGCCACTCCGTTTGAGGAGCATATCCAGCAGCATATGGGCTGCTAACAAGAATTATGAAACCTATGTCCATATAACTAAAAGAATAATAACGGTCAGTAAAGTTATTGCGCATAGGTAAATTATGATACATTTTCGTCCATATTCCTCCCTCATGATTTCCTTCAACATAAATTCCTTGCTTATATGAATTTAAACATTCAGTATCATTAAAATAATTGTTCCACTGAGTTTGAATTAAACCATTTTCTACGATATCACCAGTGTGAACCGTAAATTGTATATTATCACTAAAATTAGCCATTATTTTTTCTGCCAGATTCCTTCTTTCATCTCTCTGAGTTCTACTATCGCCATAAACTAAGAAACTAAAATGATCTGTGTTAGTCGGCATAGTTTTAAAAGACAATATTTCTCTTCTGTGATCTTTATCTGATCTTATTTGATAGAAGTATTTTTTATTAGGTAGTAATTGAGTCAATTCTGCAGTATGAATAAATGTAGAAGAAAAAGTTATAGAACTTGCTTTAATTACAATAGGATCCCACAAATCTGACATAGTGGAATAAACAACTAAAGGATCAGAAACATTTTTTTCTGTAAACCAAGATATTACCACAGAATCATTAAAATTATGAATGAAAGTTAATCTGATTCCTTTTGCATAAGATTTATACACGCGAGGGGGTGATTTTGGAACCAAATATTCTTTATCAGAATCAGATTCGGTGATATCTTCATGTTCTAATAACATAAAATTTATTGATGTCAGAATTAATAAAAAACAAATAATACCAACAATGTAAGTATTTTCATTACTCAGCGCTTTTCTAAATCTGTTCATTTTTTAGCAAATTTATTGATTCACTTTATTTTAATTAATAGAATTAGATTGTTAAAAATTTATTTATTATTATTTAAATGTGTTTATTAATAAATAATGAAAATACTTAGATTAAACAAAAATGCGTGAATATTTTGATATGGAAAATAAAAATAACTGAAATGATTGGTACGAGATACCCAATAATTATGGGAGCTTTTACTAAAAAAAAAATATGGATTTGATACAAAAAAATCAATTTTTTATAACTAATAAGACACAATTATATTAAGCAAGATTTTTTTTATAACCATGGAAAGTTTACATTTCCTATTTCACGAATAATG
This sequence comes from Promethearchaeota archaeon, assembly GCA_004524385.1. Classification (GTDB taxonomy): domain Archaea; phylum Asgardarchaeota; class Lokiarchaeia; order Sigyniarchaeales; family SOKP01; genus LW40-45. Next base: position 1,953 of record SDNM01000125.1, on the reverse strand, counting down.
TGGGAAAGGAATGGGAAAAGGATGTTTGTTCCTTAACAAAGAACATCAAAAAAACAAACACTTTTAAATATTAAAATTGTTTATAATTGTAATAATTAATAATGATTATTGAGATAGAAAAAAAAACTATCGTAAATAAAAAAACGTTGATTAAAAAAAAGAAAATAAAGTAGTATTTTGATCAATAACCGATAAAGTGAGAATAAAATGAGTTATAAAGATCGTTTACGTTCCAAAAAACAGGAACCCGACGTTGAGCAATGTTGCGAGAATCCTTGTATCGAAAGTCGAGAAGGAGATAATGTTTGTTTAAGTTGTGGAATGATTATTGGACGTAATTTAGTTGGAAATGAAAGAAGAGCTTATACTGTTGAAGAAGTAAATAAGCGAAGACGCACAGAGCCACGCTGGAGAGAGTTTGGGCCCCGTACGATGCTCCCTAATAGTAAAATTGACAGCAAAGGACGGCTTATTGGTGCTAAAGGTAAAACATTGTTTTCTAGACTGTCGAAGATTCAGAATTCTTTAATTTCTAGTATCGAAAGAAATTTCTGGGAAGCAAAACCTAAGCTTAAGATGCTCACCACAAAAATGAATATACCTGACTACATCAAGGAAACTGCGTGGAAAATATACTCAGTTGTAGCGAGGAAAAAACTCACAATGGGTAGATCTATTGATGGCTTTATTGCGGCTTCCTTATACGCGGCTATCAGGGTACACGAATTTCCGAGATTACTCGAAGAAGTATGTGAAGCTTCCATGACTCCCAGAAGAACAGTACACCGCTCGTTAGGTATGATCGTAAAAGAAGTATTGGGTGAGTTAGGCTTGAAATACAAACCTATTACAGCAGAACAACTCGTATTTCGATTTGGAAACGATTTAGGTTTACCGATGAAAACTCAAAAGAAAGCAATTAACATGTTAGTTCAGGCCTCAAAAAACGGTCTTTTAAGAACAGGAAAAGATCCAAAAGGTTTAGCAGCTAGCGTGATTTATATGGCTGCCAAAGCGAGCAATTGTCGTAAAACCCAAGCTGAAGTAAGTGAAATAGCGAAGGTCACAGAGGTAACTTTAAGATCTCGTTCAAAGCAAATCAGAAATAAGCTTTAATAAATAAGACTTACTAAATCTTGGAAAAACAATTAATATCTAAAAGGATTTTTATTTTTTTTAATATTTCATTCTGAAAACATTAGAAATTTACAGTTATTAGTTAATTAAATAATGTTATAAATACGAAATTATATTTTTCTTACGAAAAGATGAGTTATATTGAGAAAAAATTTTTAAGGAAAATTAATGAGATTTTCGAAGATGAATTGCCTCATTGGGAAGGATACTTGCTTGAATTATTAGAAAAGAAATCTATCAAAATTGCAGATAATGTTGCGAAAGTATGTGCTGATTTTAATAAACAAATAAATCTTATACTGAAAAAATATTATCCTGAAATAAAGGAAATGGAAGATAAATTAATAATTAAATCCAATTTAAAGTTTTATTACGATTTAATAGATAAATTAACTGATTTCATAAGAAACGTTGAGAATTTTCAAAAAATTGATGAGAAATACTTTCTTTCTTTAATAGACTTTATAGAAGACAAGGAAAATTTAATATCAGGAAAATATAAGAACATTTGTAGACAAGAATTAACCGCTTTTTATGACGAGAGATCGAGAGCATATCTAGAAAAGATAATAGCAGAGAAATTTGAAAAAAGGAGTAGGGAATTTTTCACGTTTGGTTCATTAGAGGAAGAGATTAAAAAAATTGTGAGAACTGCGGGTGCCAATCAATTTAGTATTACTTCCGTTGATAATTTACTAGACACGCAGATATTCGAATCCGCCCAATCTTTAATTCGCTTTGGTGTACCCTCAGAAAATAAAGGTAAATTAAAAGAAATTGGGGAGGAAATAAAAAGATATTTAGAATCAAAAGGTT
>SDNM01000124.1 GCA_004524385.1 Promethearchaeota archaeon | reverse complement strand
TCTAGAAACAATAAAGGATTAATTTTTGGATTTTTAGATAAAAAATTAGGTTAATTTCTTTATAATTATTAAAGTTTTAGTTCTTTCAATTTATTTTTAATAATTTGAACTTTTTCGGGCTTAAGATCATAAATTTTCCACATACATAAGAATCCGATAAAATAAAAGAATGCAGGGACTGCAAACATACCAATAAGAATACCCCACTGTGCTAGAGGTGATTGAATAGTAGCTTTTGGATTGAAACGAGTGAGAATGTGTAATATTCCGAATGTTAAGGCCTGAATTACGATGGAAAGGCGTCCAAAAAACGTACGTAAGCCATAGTAAACTCCTTCATCTCGTTTTTCCGTTTCAACTACAATTTCATCAATGACATCTGAAAAACATGGATAAAGTAGGGTCCAAGGTGCACCCATAGAGATTCCAATCAAAACCATACCTACCATTATTCCGTAGAAATCAGTAATAAACATCGCGATTGTTAGAAAAATGGCTGTTCCTCCAGTTCCACACATGTATCCAATTCTATTCCCGTATTTTCGAGCTACTTTTATCCATATTGGAGCAGAAGCAACACTTGCTAGGAGAAATACTAATAATAATATTAATTCTTCCATTGGAGTAATTCTCGTAATATATTGCGTCCAATAAGGAATAGATGCAAGCAAAAGTGCCATAACGGTCGTTTGTGCGAGATAGGCGAAAAGATATGCCATGAAATTTTTTTGTTTAACTGCATTTTTCAATATTTTAAGATAAGGTTCACGATCTTCTCTTTTTTTGATCCGAAAGGTACGATCAATCATTTGTCTGTCTTCGCGCATACCGGGTAACATAATTAAGACGGTAATAGTGCAAATAATTGTTGTTATTAGTGCTGTAACGAAATAGGATTCAACATTTGTCCCAGGAGGTCCTGTTGTTATGATTAGCAATGGTATCATCATTCCTACAGTCAATCCGAGCAATGAGAAAAGAATTTGAAATCCAGCTACTTTAGTACGTTCCTTCTGTGATCTAAATTTATCAGGAAAGATAGCTTGCCAATTAATCGTTAAAAATGAAAATAATGTATCAAAAATGCACAGAAATGCTAGCATCCATAAAAATATTAGAATATCATTGTTTAATGGGGGAGTAAAAATAAAAACAAAAATTAGGGAACAAGGAATTGCTGTAATTATAAACCAAGTAAATCTTTTTCCCTTAATTTTCATGGATTTTATGTTTCTATCAGAGAAGTGACCTGCGATAGGATCATTAACCATGTTCCAAAATCCATAAATAACAATTGCTATAGTTATAAATATAATAGGTAAGAAGACTTCAGTCTCATAAAATTTAAATACCCATATACTTAAAGCAGTAGCCACAAAATCATTGAAAAAACTCCCAAGAGCGTATGAAAGATGAATCCCTGTAGAAGAGTTGCCCTCGATGTAAATATCATTCTCATTTATTTTACTCATTGATATTATTCCCACTTTAATTTAATTCAATTTTGTTAAAATTTTAATCAGTCCAATGGAAAAATCTTATTACCACGGTGAAAAGTAGCGATTATTTTAAGTTCTGTCAATTTATCTATTGGATGAGTCATGATATTATGATTTAATATAACAAAATCTGCTAATTTTCCTTTTTCAAGACTCCCTTTTATGGTTTCTTGCCCGAGCGCATAGGCTGCATTATATGTAAATATCCTGAGGGCTTCAGAAATGGAAATAGATTGTTCGGGAACAAAACCATTTCTTGTAATACATGCATGTAATGCTTCTAATACATTAGCAGATTCGACTGGTGCATCAGAAGCTCCAGCTAAAATGATTCCTGAATCAATTATAGATCTAAATGGATAAACATACTTGATTCTTTCAGAGCCTAATCGTTTCTCGAGCCATGTGTATTCGCTGTTTATAAATGACGGTTGACATACGAAAATTAAACCCAAATCTGCAGCATCCGCCAAAATTTTTTTATTAACAAGGGATGCATGCTCAATCCTGCATCTTAATGATTTTAACTTCTTATTCTCATTAATGACATCTCTGAAAACATCAACTACTATTCTATTTGCTTGATCACCTATTGCATGACAAGCAATAGGAAAACCTAGTTGATATGTCTCATTGAATAATTCATAGAGCTTATCCTTCTCTAGTATCATAAATCCCGTTTTTCCTTCGGGTGAATCCGTGAAAGGCTTAAACAAGTATGCCGTAGACGCTCCAAAACTACCATCAGCCCAGACTTTTAGACCTCCAATAGTATATCTTTTTTTCTCACCAAATAGTTTAGAAAATGATCTTTTCACTTGATTTATTTTCTTAGGTTTGCCAGTTGCTAAATAAAAAACAAAATCTTGCTCGATTACCCCTTGATTAATTATATATTTTATAAACGGCAATTCTACGCTTCCCATTTTACCTGCAATTCCCGTTTCACCTATTTGAACAATAACGCCACAGGTCGTAATACCAAAAGTAGCTAATTCATATGTAAATTTTTTAGCAGCCTCTAAAAACCGCTCTCTACTAGGAATCGTGGCATTTTCTATAGCATAAGATGTGGCACCTTCAGTAAAAACGCCAGTTGGATTTCCTTTCGCATCTAATTGGATTTCTCCTGAGTTTGGAGTGAATTCCTTAAGAGTATCTCTCGAAATTCCTATTTTTTTTAATGCAATTGAATTTACAGAACAGATATGTCCGTCATATCTAAGAATGATAACTGGTCTATTGGGGCAAAATTCATCTAATTTATATCTATCTGGAAAATAATGTTCCCCTGGATCTTCGAATCTTTGTTCCATTAGGTTGTAACCAAAAAGCCACTCATCTTCTTCCCTAGTACGATCTTCTCTTTTCAAAACTGCCTCTAATTCAGAATAACTTTTTACAAACAACAAATTAATTTGGGTTTTGAAATAGATTGCCATAACAGGATGCATATGCGCATCGATAAAACCTGGAACTATGCATGCTCCATCCAAATTTTTTTCTATTAAATTAATATTTTCATTTGATTCTCTTTTAAAATTCTCTATTTCATTACGAACCACGCTTTCCTCTCCAATAGTTAAGATTTTGTCTTCATAAATAGCCATCGCTTTTGCTTTGGAATCATTTTTATCAACTGTTAAGATAATGCAGTTATAAAAGAGATTAATTGTTAGATTATTCATTTTAAAACCATACATCCACTTTTTTTATTATTATTTTAATGTTATAGTAGGGCTCGTAGCATATTTCTCTAATGCCCTCTCGTCAAGCTCTATCCCCCAGCCTGGTCCTTCGGGTATTTTAGCCGTTCCTTCTAAATTTAGAGGTTTTGTAATGAGATCGTCCTCCATCATTTCAGCCCCAAAAAGTTCGGCGGCATAAGTAAAGGAATGATATTTAGCTGTAGCTATATGGATGTGCATAGCAGAAGCAATACCTAGGGGTTGGTCGTGTATCACAGCGCCAAGACCTCGTTGTTCAGCGTAATTTAAGGCTCTTAGGGCGTTTGTGACTCCTCCTGGTCTTGTGGAATTTAATCCGAGGACCCCTACTGCTCCCATCTCTACTAGTATAATAAAATCTCGCAATGTAAAAAAATCTTCATGCGACATTAAAGGAGTATCCACACGCTTTTGTACATAAGCTAAGCCAAGATAATCGTTATTACGTACTGGTTGTTCAGCAAAATCAATTCTAAATGGTTCAATTGCTTTAATAGCGCGAATTGCTTCATGAGGATTAGGATACGCTTGATTATAATCAACGCGCAGATTTACTTCAGAACCTATGCCCTTTCTTATAATTTCACAAATTTCAATATCTTCTTGTATGCTATTTCCAAGTTTTAATCTAAAAGTCCGAAAACCTCGTTTGTAATAACTTTTAGCAATTCCTCGCATTAACATAGGATCGGCTAGTGGTATAAGTGCTGCGAGCGGAATCTCCTCTACAGTTTTTCCTCCTATGAGTTCATATACAGGTAGTCCCGTAATTTTTCCCATTAAATCATAGCATGCCATATCTAAGAGCCCTTTAGCAACCTCATTTAATGCAACATTGATATCCATCTTATATCGTATCTTCTCAACATTGAAAGGGCTCTCATCTATAACATATCTATATAAGGCATGCTTTATAACGCTAATAATTTGATCAGGTAATACCCCTGACTCTGGTAACCAAACAAATGACTCTCCAATCCCAATATTGCCATCATCGGCAACAAGCTTACAAATAACAAAATCTCCCCCTAACCAAGGTTCTTCAGCTGGAATTGCCATTCCTAAACCCCCTTCAGTTTCTCCCAGTGCATGTCTTACGGCCTCTTTGAATGGGACATGTATTGGAGTCAATTCTATACTTATGATTTTAGGATTCATTATTATATTAACCTAAGGTTTTTTTTAAATTTATATCAATATTAAAAAATTGAATTTAATTAGTTATAATAATTTACTTTTTAATCAGGTATGATATGACCTAATTATTTTTTCATCTCTCTCAATTTCTACATTTTAGTAAGAGAAAAAAGTAAATTTATATTTTTATCAAATATTTATATCTAATTAACCTCTCATGATTAAAGAGGATTTAGCGAACAAATTAGTCATGGAAAAATTTATGATACTCCCCTCAAATAGGTACGTTTTTAAAATATGCATTTTAGGTTCCGGAGGCATCGGGAAAACCTGCTATGCAAATAGGCTTTGTTTCGATAAATATAATGATAATACGAAATTGACTATTGGAATTGATTTTTATAGTTATGAACTTCCAATTATAATTAAGAACGAGGATTCACTCGTCTCTGTTACAATCTGGGATTTTGGAGGGCAAGAACAATTTCAAATACTATTTCCTTCTTATATTAGTGGTGTGAGTGGTGTATTAATGGTCTTTTCTCTCATTAATATGCAAAGTTTAATCAGATTGGATTGGTGGTATGAACGACTTTTTAAAAATGTTGATAAAAATAAAGTTCCTCGAGTTGTGTTAGGGACTAAGTACGACTTAATTCAAACTGCATCTGAAATTGGTTCTGAACTTGGGCCTGATAAAATTAATGATTTAGTAATTGATCAATTCTTATATAGACATGATGAGAAGGATTTTTTCAGATGCTCTTCAAAAGAAAATTATAATATTTCCGAGAGTTTTAAAGTTCTCATAAAAAAGATATTGGATACTCAAAATATGGATTATGATTGGATTCCTTAAAGTTATTTGATTCATTTAAATTCATCAGTTCCTATTTAACTTAATAAATTAACATCTTTTACCTATAAGTAAAAATAATTTAGTATAGAAAAAAGGAGATTTTTTTATATATTATTTTGAAATTAATGCCAAACTATTATAATATTTTTAAAGTGATAAAAATTCTTCTTTTGACATATACTGTCTATGCTTCTGGTCTGCCCATAGTTTACGATAAAAGTAGAAATATTCATATAAATCGTATTTATTTGGGGAATATATTAATATTCCATTTTCGATTATATCGATTTTTATATATAGAGGTAATTCT